>CAYSQK010000052.1:0-10044 GCA_964433075.1 uncultured Dehalococcoidales bacterium | reverse complement strand
TTGATATCGATGATATCCATACTATGGTTAAAAACTGTTATAATGGCTGTTTGAACAGCCTGGAGGTCTGTATAAGAAAAATTCGGTACATTACACGCACCTTGTACTATAATCCGTTTTCAGCGCCGGACGTATTGCGAACAATGCATCATCGTACACGACCTCCTTTCTTAAAATATAAGTTATAACGCTATATACATATAAAATTAACTTATTATAAAACGTCGGTTGCTGATGTGCAAGGTTATTGGTTCCTGCAGGTATCCTGAGGTGGAAAATGCTTTTTACAAACACGGCATGGTCAAGTATAATGAGGGCAAAAGAGGGAGATTTATGAAGGTTATATTTTTAAAAGACGTACCGAACGTGGCGAAGGCCGGACAGCTTAAAGATGTCAACGAAGGGTACGCCAGAAATTTTCTGATTCCGAAAAAAATGGCCGTTATGGCTACCGAGGGAGCCCTCAATGATTTCTCAGCGAAGATGGAAGCCAGAGCGAAGAGCGAGGCTCAGGAAGAAGCTGAAAATCGGAGGGTTGCCGGTGAAATAGAAGGGAAAGAAATATTCATTGAAGCCAAGAGCGGCGGAAAAGACCGTCTCTACGGTGCGGTAACGGCAGCCGATATCGCGGCCGCGCTCGAAGAGGCCACCGGCATCGCTGTCGATAAGAGGAAGATAAAAGTATCATCGAATATCCGTCAGGTTGGAACATATAATGTAGACATAAAGTTGGCAAAGGATATCACGCCGGTTATCAAGGTGACCGTCAAAGGGAAACCTGCGGATTAGGGTTCATGCAGGATAAACGAACGACAGGAGACTGTATCAAATAGTAATGGAAAAATTACCGCCGCATGATCTCGATGCTGAAGAAGCGGTTCTCGGCTCGCTCCTCATTGACGGGGCGGCTATTTACCGGATAACCGGACAGCTTGCTGAACCGGATTACTTCTTCGATGAGCGCCATCAATGGTTGTATGGAGCATGCCTGGAACTCAACAAGCGTGACGAAGCAATCAATCAGATAACCGTTGCTCAGGAACTGGACCGCCAGGACAAGCTGGACCGCTGCGGCGGGTCTGCCTACCTCAGCCATCTCGTGTCGATGGTACCGACGTCTCTCGATATCGAATATTATGCCCAGATTGTCTACCGGCTGTCTATCAGCCGCCGGTTGATAGACGCTGCCCGCCGGATTGAAACTATCGGTTATGATGTCGATCCTGATGTCGACTTAAGCCTTAACAGGGCAGAAGACGTTCTTTTCGGTCTTCGTCACGGGCAGACATCCGGTGATTTTGTCCATATCCGTACGGTGCTGGACCAGTTTCTTGAATCGCCGCTTACCTCAGAGGATGAGCAGCATTCGCTGAATGCCGGGCAGGTAAAGACCCATTTTGCCGGGCTCGATGAACTGCTTGGCGGGTTTCATCCGTCAGACCTGATTGTTCTGGCTGGCCGTCCCAGCATGGGGAAGACGAGTTTCGTTTTGAATCTGGCGAGAAATGCGGCTGTCGAGCAGGGGGCGAGCGTTGCCATGTTCAGCCTTGAAATGTCTCAGGAATCACTGGTAATGAGGCTGCTTGCCAGCGAAGCCGGCGTCAATATGGGGCATGTGAGACTCGGCCTCCATACCGAAGCGGAAGAAAAACGCATCATGGATGCGACCGGTATACTGTCGGAAGCACCTATCTATATCAATGATAATCCGAGGCTCCGGGTGGGAGAGCTGCGCAGCCGGGCACGCCGGCTGTACTATGAACACGGCCTCGATATGATTATCATCGACCATCTGGGACTGATGGACGGCCAGATGCGGGACAGGGTACAGGAAATCAGTTATATTTCTCGGTCGTTAAAAGCGGTTGCCAGAGAATTGAAGATACCGGTCATTGCCATCTCACAGCTCAGCCGTGCTTCCGAATGGCGGACGTCACACCGGCCTCAGCTCTCCGACCTCCGTGACAGCGGCAGCATCGAGCAGGACGCCGATGTTGTCATGTTCATCTACCGCGATGAATATTACTACAAACGAGAAGAGTGGGACAGTCAGTTTCCTGATAAAGATTATCCTGAAGGGCTGGCTGATATCATTATCGCCAAACACCGTAACGGCCCGGTAGGAACGGTAAGCTTACGTTACAATACCAGATTTTCGAAATTCGAGAATATCCCGAATCAGGAACCGAGTATATTATGAGTCAGTTTAACGGTTTCCCAACCGGAATGCGGTTTACCTCGATACCGAATCCTTTCTTCAGCAGTGTCATGCCGGATATTACCGATATCGATGAACTGAAAATAACCCTCCATATTTTCAGATTGATGTATACGAAGAAAGGTTCAATACGTTTTGTTACCGAAACCGAGCTTCTTTCCGATGCCGGTGTCATCGAATGCCTGAGCGGTCACCATGATGAAGTCCCGCAGGCGCTCGAAGCGGCGTTAGATAAAGCAACCGCACGCGGAACCATTCTCAGGATGGACACCGACGTTAACAATACAACCGAAAAGCTTTTTTTCATCAATACGGAAAATGACAGGAATCTCATAACGAAAATCCGGGAAGGAAGCCTGGTTCTCAAAGGACTGAAAGCAAAGACCGTACCAGCCGTCAGTAACCAACAGCCGGCCCATGACATATACACGATGTATGAAGAAAATATCGGCATGCTGACGCCGATAATAGCTGACTGGTTGAAGGAAGCAGAGCAGCAGTATCCTGAAGCATGGATAAAAGACGCGATGAAAGAAGCAGTCAGTCTCAACAAACGAAACTGGCGATACATAGACCGAATCCTGGCAAACTGGTCTGCGGAAGGCAGGGGTGATGGAACACATCGGAGAAATAATCAAACAGATCCGGGAAAATACCGAAAACAAAAATATGACCATCTCATCAAACGCTGAAGAAAAGGAAACGCAGGAGCCCCTTTGCCCCATATGCAAAGGGATAAAATTTGTGCATCCTCTCATGGATAACGGCAAGCCTGATTACAGTCGGGTCGTCGCGTGCAGTTGTACCAGAAAAGATTCGGACCTGGAGAGAAAATCCCATCTTCAACGGTACAGTAACCTGGGAAAGCTTGCCGACATAACCTTCGATTCACTGAAAAAGGACGGCAGCAGGAATAATCCCGGCGATATAGACAGTTACCGGAAAGCATTCCAGGCGGCCCGTCAATTCGCTGAAAACCCGGAAGGCTGGCTGGTGCTTTTCGGTCCGAGCGGCTGCGGCAAGACGTACCTGGCGGCGGCGATTGCCCAATACCGCATCGAACAGGGTGACCACGCCTTTTATATTTCGACGCCAGATTTACTCGACCATCTTCGTTCGACGTTCAGCCCGAATACCGATATTCCCTATGATGAGCTTTTCGAACAGGTGCGTAACGCTCCGCTGCTCATACTCGATGATCTCGGTTCCCAATCCGGCACGCCGTGGGCGAAAGAGAAACTCGAACAACTCATCAGCCACCGGTACACAAATCAGTTACCGACGGTTATCATATCAATCGTTCCTATTGATGAACTGGATGAACGGATACGGACCCGTCTCGCTCACTCTTCACCATATCAGATTTGCGCTTTCGAAGAGAAGTTCCCTGTCATGACGTACGGGTGGCCGCCCGAGTTTAAACGCCAGCAGGACATGACATTCGAGAATTTCGACTGGAGACGAGATAAAGCAGTGTATCGGGAAAATCTGAAAGAGGCTCTCCGGATGGCCCGGGAATTTGCCGAAGAGCCGGACAGCTGGCTCGTTTTTCAAGGGGTCAACGGTTGCGGAAAAACCCACCTGGCGGCGGCAATCGTCAATTACCGGTATAAACTCGGTCAGCCGGCTTTATTCATCGTCGTTCCGGATTTTCTCGATCACCTGCGGTCGACATTCAGCCCTGAAAGCAGGGTTTCCTATGATACGCTGTTTGAAAGTGTCAAGAATGCCCCTCTCCTCGTACTGGACGATTTCGGAAAACAGACGACCACCCCATGGGCTCAGGAGAAGTTGTACCAGGTGGTCAATTACCGGTATAATGCCCGGTTACCGATGGTCGTGACGACGAATTGCGGGACAGATGAACTCGACGGCCCTATTCTTTCACGGTTTATCGATCCGACTATCAGCCTTATATTCAGCATTGAAGCGCCGAACTATATCACCGGTTAATCATTGAGCGAACAGCTTGCACGCCGGCATCCCATACAGTACAATAAGCCTAACCAGATACTCAACATCAGGAATGATTCAATGATTGAAAACCTTCCTGTCCTGGTCCTTAATCAGACATACGAGCCCCTTAATATCTGCCGGGCAAAGCGGGCAATGGTGCTGATATATCAGAATAAAGCTGAAATGCTGGAAGACGGAGCCGGCATGATGCACACTGTTGACCGGAGTCTTTCCGTGCCTTCCGTTATCCGGCTGGCTCACACCATCAAACGACCTCACGCCGTTACCAGAAAGATGTCGAAAGTCGAAATATTCAAGCGCGATAATTTCACGTGCCAGTACTGCGGGGACACATCGCACAATCTCACTCTTGACCACGTCATTCCCCGTTCCCGCAACGGACAACATACCTGGGAGAATGTTGTCAGCGCCTGTGTACGATGTAACCGGATAAAAGCGGGCAGAACACCTGAAGAAGCAGGGATGAAATTACTGAAAAAACCGGTTGAACCTCAACCCGGAGGTTTATTTCATATCCTGTCGAACATGCCGGTCATCAAAAGCCAGTGGGAGAAATACCTGCCGGAGAATAAGCAGAATTAAGCTTGTGCTGATAAAGCATCAAAAAAAGAGGCGGTTGAGACCGCCTCTTTTCATTTCCGTGTTGGCCGTTATTCTGCCGGTGCGGCATGCGGTGGTTCCGTTACGAGCCGCTCCAGGACATCATACCAGGTATAATCGACGAGTGCTACATCATTGGTAGCGGGTGCCTGAACGTAGTAATAGGCCCCATTCGGCGTTGCATCACCGACGTTGATAGCCATTGTTTTCCCGTCTGTCAATTGAAGCGTTATCAGCATTTTGGGTTCAGCAAGACCGAACTCTGCCAATTTTTCTGCTGAAGCGTCGTAGGCAATAATTCTTCCTGCACCCGGTCCGCTCAGCAGGAGAGGGATACCGCCTCCCCAGCGTGCCGCGTCGACAGGCGACCGGGCTTCATCATCGAAGAACCACGGGAACTGGTCACCCTGACTGATTTTTATAAACGATTGCTTTTGCCCTTCACGAGGTAACTCGATATCGATGTGTTCGATTTCTTCCATTTCAATAATCCAGACATAGTGCTGGACTTCAGCCTGTTCCGGCGGTTCGGGCATATCAAGAAAGTAAAATATGCCTCCGGTAAACAACAGTATTATCAACAGAATAAGGATATTTTGGGTTTTCACGAGTTGGTATCCTCCGGAATATACACTATCTTCGTCTCCACCATACGACTGCTCCGCCAAGCAGCACCAGTATCGGCAGAAGGGCGACACTGAGTACCCGAATCAGCGTTTCCTGGTCTTTGGTGATAATCAGGCTTCTGTACGGTAATACTTTTCTCTCGACCGATATGCCAAGGTCCGTATCGGAAGTCAAATAAACCACCATGTTAAGGAACTGGTAGGCATTGTCACCGTTATAAAAGTGCTGGTTCGAAGCGAAGTCAGAATCTCCCAGGACAATCATCTGAGCGAACGGTGCATCCGAGGCGGCATCTTCGGGAAGCGCTTCCATGGCGAGAACACCGATTGCTCTCGAGCCGAGTGTTTCAATGGATTCATTGTATTGAGGAGTCTCATCCGCAACATAATTTTTTTCTACCCAGGTGAGAGCGCTGGTGTACAAAATGGGAACCATTAAAACCTTGTCTTCCGGCGGGTCGTTCGGTGTTAAAGCAACGGCTCCGGGGAAGTAAACTTCGGTCAGTCCGAATTCATTCTGCGTTCGCGGAATAATCGGATTCGATATTGTCGACCAGTATGCCGAGGGGTCGATGACGGTCCCGTCTTCAACATCGAGGTACCACTCTGCGAGGAGGGTTCTCATATCTTCGGAGAATTCCGGGTTTATCATTACAAGCATGCTGCCGTTGTTGTTTAAATAATCGCGAATAATCCTGTTTTCAAGGGCGGTAAAGCTGGTCCTCGGACCGGCAACAATTAATACGGCACAGTCATCAGGAACGGCCTGCTCGACCATCAGGTCGAGCGAGTTGACTTTGTAGAGATTATCCATAAGTGTCTGCGTAGCATAGGCGTATTCGCCGGTGATTGCCGCTTCGCCATGCCCGGTCAGGAAGTAGACGGTTTTCTGAATGACTCCGGTAACTTCGAGAATAGCGCCGGTAAAGGCGTGTTCTGCTTCGGTGTAGATATTCTCGGGGGGAACCGAGCGCACACCCAGTTCACTTTCAAAAACAACCGTCTGGTACTGACTGATGCTGTATTTTTTGGCTTCATCCGGATACTCATCCGGGTCAATCGTCTTAACGGTAAGTTTATCAGTATAGTTTTTGTATTCTTCAAGCAGACTCGAAGCGTAGGTTCCAATACCGTACGAGTCATTCGGGGTGAAGAAGCAGATGGCCGTCACCGGTATCTCCAGGCCGGCAAGGTAATTCTTGGTTTGGGATGTAAGGGTGAACTGCGCCAGTTCGGTTACATCATATCTTCCGTAGTAATTAACACTGATTGCATTTACGACGATGATAATGCCGACGAAGATTGATACCATGACGGTGTTTCCGGCACTGAACCTTCCTCGTCTTCCTGTTACCGCTCCCTTGACCTTTGTGAAATCAAGAACCGCTGCGGTAATAAGGAGCAGGACACCGAGGGCAAGTATCATCCATGAAGCGAGCTTCGGAACATCTTTTAAGGTGATAAGGACAATGAGGCCGATAATGAGTGATGCCAGTCCAAAGCCGGCTATTATTCCGGAATATTTATATATTGGAGGTGTCGTACGCATTTAATTCCACCTGCTGTTTTCAATAGAGCGTATTGCCAGAAACAGGAATAAAACCGTGACGCTGATATAGTAGATAATAGCCCGCGTATCGATGATACCCGAAAGAAAGTCAGTAAAATAATACGAGAGCGACAGGTAGTTAACTATATTAGCGATTCCTTCAGGAAGGTAGCTGGCTGCCAGACTGATGAACCAGAGACCGAAAAGGATTCCACCGGCAACGACGGCAGCGACAATCTGATTGGCTGAAAGCGTCGAAGCAAAAAGACCGATAGAGAGACAGGTCATACCGAGAAGAAACAAGCCGAGGTATCCCGAGATAATAGAACCGACATCAGGGTCGCCGTACACTTCGAGTAAAATCGGGTAGAGGAAAGTACAAATGACCATAATTGCCAGGAGGGCAAGACTGCCGAGAAACTTTCCTATGACAAGTTCGCTGTCCCGTACCGGCGAAGTTAAGAGCAGTTCGAGCGTGCCGAGTTTTCTCTCTTCGGCGATGAGCCGCATGGTAATGACGGCTGCCATGAGAATCAGTATCAGGCTGCCCCATTGCAGAAAACCGCTGATACTCGTTGCATCTTTAAACGCAGAGGTCATGATGCTGAAAAATACTCCGGAAAGGACAAGGAAAATACAGACGATGATATAAGCCATCGGGGATGACAGATATGATTGAAACTCTTTACGAGCGATAGTCAGCGTATTTTTCACTATTCTTTACCGTCCTCATCGGTTGTCAGTTTAAGGAAGACATCTTCCAGACTCAATTCAACAGATTCCATCGAGAGGAGTGTCCAGCCTCCCTTAACCACTGCTTCGGTAATCTTGCTTCGCAGGTCCTGGTTGGCAGGGTATTCGACAATGTGGTGGCGGTCATCCTGCATTTTTACGTTAATGACTCCTTTTATCTGGCGGAGGTTTTTCGTAATATCATCCGATGGTCCCTGTACTTCAAGCCGTATTCGTCTTGCATTTCCCACCATCGAAGAAAGATTATCAATTTTGTCTTCAGCGATTATCTTACCGTTATTGATGATAATAACGCGTTCACAGGTCATACTGACTTCCGGAAGAATGTGGGTCGAGAGAAGTATGGTACATTTTTCTCCGAGCCGTTTGATAAGTTGCCGAGTCATGGCTACCTGAATAGGGTCGATACCGACGGTAGGTTCGTCCATAATCAATACGTCCGGTTCATGAATGATTGCCTGGCCGACTCCGACACGCTGCCGGTACCCCTTCGAAAGTTTACCGAGGAGAGTATCAGCATATTCATCAAGAACCAGCGTTTCTATGACTTCATTGATTCTTTTTTTCGTTGTGTGCTTGTCCAGTCCCCGCAGTCGTGCCCAGAAATCGAGATAGCTTCGTACCGTCATATCGGTATAGAGTGGAACGGCTTCGGCAAAATAACCGATGTGTTTTCGGGCTTCTATCGAACTCGTTTGCAGGCTGTTGCCGGCAATCCAGGCTTCTCCCCGAGTCGGCGCAAGAAAACCGGTGAGAATACGCATTGTGGTTGTTTTACCGGCTGCATTCGGGCCGAGGAATCCGACAATTTCACCTTTTTCAACGTTGAAGCTGATATTGTTAACTGCCAGGCGCTTGCCGTAGTATTTTACCAGATTTTTAACCCTGATCATCTTGTACCCTTTACTCCGAAGCTGACTGGTCTTCACCGGTCAGTTTCTGTAATTGCCAGTTTATCCAGGAGTATGTTTCAGAATCGAAGCCATTTTTAATACCGTGATATTTAATGGTATGTTCGCTCAATTTCTGGGTAACCCATTCGTTATACAGTTTTGCATTGACGGTTCCGAGGTGCTGCTCGTTTATCGGACGCGAATCGGCTTTGTCACTCACCATCAGCAGGAAATAATTGATGTAAGAAGGAGATGAATAATCGGTAACCGAGGTATTATGATACGCCTGCGGGTCACTGACTACCCCGATTTCCAGTTCATCAAAAATCAGGGAATCATACCGTGCTTCCAGGGCAATGCCGCGCGGAATCCAGCCGATGGCACCGCCGTCTTCTTTGGTTGCATCAATCGATACTTCTGCAGCAACGTCGGCAAATGCCTCGCCGGCTTCCAGACGAGCCTTTATTTCCAGGGCTTCTTCTTCGGTATCGACGAGAATGGCATTGAGAAAAACCTGCTCGGCTGATGTCGGGCTTGCACTGACGATGGCCTCGTAGAAACGCTGCGACATCAGTGAAACACGGACAATTTCTTTGTATTCTTTTTCCGAAAGCCGGGTTTCGTTGAGCCGCTGGCGCAACCATTCATCGAATTCGCTGCGGGTAATACTTTCAGGACTGTCCCCGCTGGCTGTTGCCATCATTGCCTCTAAAATTTCAGCTTCAGAAATCTCAAGACCAACCGCTTCAGCTTCTTTTTTGATAACAAGCTCATTGGTCAATCCGGTGAGAGCACTCATAGGGTCCAGACCGGTGGCATGGCATCTTCTGACAAAGTAATCCATATCAACGGTCAAATCATCAACCTGGATTACGTCAATCCGGTAGTACTTCTGGTCTTCGGAGAAGTAGTAATTTACCCCGATGATTAACAGGATAAGAGCAATAAACACAGAAGAAATTATAAGAATGGTGCGTTTACCGTGCCAGGTATCTTCAGTCTGAGCTTCTCTTGCCTGCTTTTCAGCTTCTTTTTCAAGTCGTTTTAATTTTGCTTTAGACATAATATCATCACAAAGAGCGATACAGATTTATTTTTGGAATAATAAATGGAGGAGGGTGGCATTTTTCATTACCACCTCTCCATTCAAAACGAGGTACGTACACACATAACCAGATTCTAACAAAAAATGTTTATACTCTATGACAAGCTACCCAGTGTTCGTTGCCGATATTCCGGAACTCCGGCGTTTTTTCCCGGCAGATATCAATAGCCATATGACATCTGGGATGGAAATTACAACCTCCCGGAGGATTCATCGGACTCGGTACATCACCGGTGAGAAGGATACGTTTTCGCTGCCGATCAATAATCGGGTCAGAGATCGGAAGAGCGTCGTGTAGGGAAAGAGTGTAGGATAGGGTGTTG
>CAYSQK010000051.1:0-10117 GCA_964433075.1 uncultured Dehalococcoidales bacterium | reverse complement strand
CGATGGAATCTCGTGACTGGAGTTCAGACGTGTGCTCTTCCGATCTTATACCGGGTCCTGGATTTTGATATGGAATTCTGGGTTGATATTGCTGAAATCAACTGTTTCGTTGATAAGCCCGGAAATGAGAGCCAGCCACGTGTAAGGTAATATACTGAGATTATATCCTGACGTAATGAGGCTGATTAATCGGTTATCGCAAACCTCCGCCATGCGGGAAACATACTCTCCCATTCTGATAAACCCTTCGAGTGACAGGTTAAGGTTGGTGAGTTCGTCGAATGAATGAGGGTCAGACCCCCCGTTCTGGATGATGATCTGAGGCTTGAATTCTTCGGTAATCGGCAGTACCACTGAATCGAAAACTAGGTCGAACGAACTGTCGCCGGCACCGGCAGGGAGAGGAATATTGATAGTGTACCCTTTCCCTTTTCCTTCGCCGGTTTCATCGATAAAACCGCTGCTGGGGTAGATGGTGTTGGGGTCCTGGTGCATGTCGATGAATAACACTCTCGGATCATCGGCGAAATAGGCGGCCGTACCGTTACCGGCATGAGCGTCGGTATCGAGAATGAGGATTCTGTCCAGGTGGTGGTGTTCAGCAAGGTACCGTCCGCAGTAGGCAATATCGTTGTAAATGCAGAACCCTTCACCGAAATTTCTGGTTGCGTGGTGAAGTCCTCCTCCGATTGATATTGCTTTTGTATAATCTCCGTTCATGATAAGGTCGCAGGCTTTTTTGCCCTGACCGACGATGTATCTTCCGGCTTCTTCTACTTTGAGAGGTCTGCTGGTGGGATAATTGTCTCCGCTGTGGTACTGGGAGAACCTGTCAAGAATACCGTTACCGAGATTTCCGGTTCCGAAATATTCCATGGTAAAGGCAACGTAGTCTTCTTCGCAAATGAGAAGAAGATCATCGACCGTGGCCGGGTCAGATTTGATGAGTCTGTAACGGTTGTCTTCAGGGAAAAGTTCTGAGAGGACCTTATTGAATAACCTGAACCGGTCTCCTCGGAAAGGGTGACCGATTCCAAAATCATATCCTCTGATTTCTTCCCTGTATAACAAACTTACCGTTGGAGTATCGTCAGCATTCAAGCCGCAAAACCTCCTGAACCTCTATATAAGTATATATCCTGTAACGGGAGATTTGCTAATATAGAGATTTTTTGCACAGCGTGAATCATTTATACTTATCTATTGTGGGGAAAAGTGAGGCAATGTAATAGTTTGCCCGCCCTGAATAATTATACCGCTAAATGGAAAGGTTGTAAATTTTACCACTTGTTTTAAGTACAAATACGGGAGCGGGAATACCGACAAACAGAGCAAAAACGGTCAAGTATTACAGGTTTTGATAGAATACCATGGTTTCAGGAGGTAGTTGAACGGGCAGCGAAGACACAATAGAAGCTGTCCAGCGTATGCTGGACGCGATTGACAAAAAACTTAATGAAGATATCACTCTGCATATGCTGGCTCGGGCAGCCGGTTATTCTCCGTGGTATTCGGAACGCATATTCAAGGAAATAACCGGCCGTAGTCCTTTTCAGTACGTACGCAGTATCAGACTGTCCCGGGCGGCTCTGGAACTGAAGTATGGCAACCGGAAAGTAGTCGATGTTGCATTCGATTACATGTTCGATTCTCACGAAGGATTCACCCGGGCTTTTTCACGTCAATTCGGGGTGAGTCCGAGGTTATGCGCACAAACAGGGGATTTACCGAAACTTTTCTTTCCTTCAAGCGCCCGTGACTATTACCTGAAAATGATACGAGGAGAAAATGGAATGCAGAACAAAGCGAACGTTCATACAATTTTTGTTCAGGTCATCGAAAGACCGTCGAGAAAATTTATCTGTAAACCGGCAAAAAAAGCTGATAACTTTTTCGCTTACTGCGAAGAGGTCGGTTGTGAAATCTGGGATACTCTTACGAAAGTGAAAGATGCGCTGTATGAGCCGATTGGCGTCTGGATGCCGGAAAATCTGCGCCGGTTCGGAACGTCGAAATATTTTCAGGGTGTTGAAGTAGCGTCCGATTATAAAGGAGAGGTACCTGCAGGCTGCGAGGTTATTGAATTGCCTCCCTGTAAGATGATGGTTTTTCAGGGACCTCCGTATGATGACAGCGATTTTCAGGAAGCAATCGGGACATTCTGGCAGGAAATGGAGACATATAACCCTGAGATTTACGGCTTCAGGTGGGCGCTGGAAGACGGGCCTCGTTTTCAAATGGCGCCGGAAGGCTGGCGGGGATATATCGAAGCCAGGCCCGTAAGGCAAATAAACTCTTAAAAAAAAAGAGGGGGGTGCAGTACACAGTGCAGCTCCCCCCTCTTCGCCGTTATCCTACCATGTTCTCTGGCTGATAACTCTGAATCCATAATCTCTGGCGATGTAGTGCCACAACCATTCTGCCAGCACTTTATACCGGCTTCTCCCGCCGATTAAAACGACCAGGTGTACCACAAGCCAGATGAGCCATGCCGGGAAACCGGATAGTTTCAGACCGTGGGTTTCAAGTATTGCTTTCGAATGGCCGATGACGGCCAGGTTACCCTTATCGAAAAACTTGAATGGTTTTCGGTCTTCTTTCCTGATGTCTTTCCTGATAATACCAGCGACATAGCGGCCGCTCTGAGTGGCTGTCGGCGCAACTGCCGGGAGCGGTCTCCCGTTTACCATATAGGCACAGGCATCTCCGATAACGAAAACTTCGGGATGACCTTTGATGCTGAAGTCAGGTTCGACCAGTACCCGAAGGTTTCGGTCGGTTTCGGTTTTCATGGTTTTAATAACGTCATGTCCCTGCGCTCCCGCAGCCCAGATAATGTTATAGGTCTCGATAATTCCGTCTTTTGTATACACACCTTTTTCATCGATACCGGTCACCATTGTCTGGGTACGGACATCGACACCCATCTTCGTCAGCGCTTTCAACGCCTTTATGCTCATGTCGTTACTGAAAGCCGGCAGTATTTTATCAGCGGCTTCGAGGAGGATGATTTTCGTTTTCGAAGGGTCGATTCTCCTGAAGTTTTTTCGCATCGAGCGTCTGGTTATTTCTGCTAACGCACCGGACATCTCGACACCTATCGGTCCTCCGCCCACGATAACGAAGGTGAGATGTTTTTCTATTTCTTTCTGGTCGTCCAGCATCTCAGCATTCTCGAAGGAGTAAAGCATCTTATCCTTGATGGTTAAGGCATCTTTCAGTGTTCTGACGCTGATTGCATGCCTGGCCCATTCATCGTGCCCGAAATAGGAAGCCTTTGCCCCGATGGCGACGATGAGATAGTCATAATCGAACGCGTACTGGTCTGTCTGGACTCGTTTGTTCTCGGTATCGATACTCGTCGTTTCTCCAAGGACAACCCTGACATTTTTCATGTTTTTTACGAGTCCGCGAATAGGTACGGCAATATCACCCGGAGAAATGGCAGCCGCAGCCACCTGAAAGAGAATCGGCAGGAAAAGATTATGATTGGTGCGGTCAATCAGTGTGATGTCGAAATCTGTTCCCTTAAGACCTTTTACAGCGGTGATACCGCCAAAACCGCCTCCGAGTATGACTACTTTCTTACCCATATGACCTCCCCGTGAAAATGAAATAAGTTACACAAATAATACCAGCGATTTTTTAATTTATCAAAAACAGGATGGTCGAAGCAATAATTTTCATGATGAATAACAGAATTATCATGACATTTTGTTCTCAATCAACGAGGAATATTTTGACAGGTTCCTGAAGAAGAAACTAAGATGAAGTATGAGTAAAACCTTTCGGACAATCGATGCGGAAACGGTCCGAACATTAAAATTGATAATGACAGACGTCGACGGGACGTTGCTGGCTTCCGGTCAAGATGTCGACAGTGATGTTGAAGATACCCTTCACCTTCTCCAACAGGTGGGTATCGTTGTTGGTCTTGTCTCGGGCAGGACAATGAAAGAACTGGAGACCATGGCGGTAAAACTGGGTTTGCAGGGACCAATAATCGCTGAAAACGGAGGTGTTGCGAAATGCCGTGCGGGTGAACCGTTGTTTGAACTTGGTTATTCGAGGCATGATGCCGAAGAAGCATTTGCGGCTCTTCGCAGGGTTTTTCCTGAATCGATTACCGGGAGAGAAGATAACGAAGACAGGATGATTGACATCGTTATCCGGGTAAACGGCATTGCACCTCAGTTGATACTGGAACATATCGGAAGTACCCAGTTGCTTGACTCCGGGTATATTATGCATTTGATGCAGATCGGTATCAGTAAAGGGAATACCCTGGTGCGCCTCCTGGATGGATTGCTTCCGGAAAAGTATGAAAAAAAAGATGTAATGGTGTTCGGCGATTCTGCTACCGATGTCTCGTTATTCGAAGCTGTACCGCACAGTGTCCTGGTTCGTAACCCGAAACTGCCGGAAGGACAGGATAAAATCGTGCGGGAAAAAGCGGTCTGGGTGAGCTGCCAGGAGTACGGCAGGGGGTTTGTAGAAGTAGCTTCACATATTATTGCCATGAGAAACGGCACAATCGGTAAATAGGGGAGGAGATATCATGAAATACCGGAAATTTGGAAAAACCGGCTGGGACATATCGGTCCTGGGATTCGGAGCCATGCGGCTGCCTCAGAAACCGGACAAACCGGGCGAAGTCGATGAAGAAGAATCGATTCGGATGCTCCGTTATGCTGTCGATAACGGTGTCAACTACTTCGATTCCGCGTACCTGTACCACGGAGGGATGAGTGAAAAAATTGTCGGCAGGGCTTTTCAGGACGGATACCGGCGGAAAGTGAAAGTGGTAACTAAATTACCCCCGAGAATGGCTGATTCTCCTGAAGCTGCCGATAAAATTCTGAACGAACAATTGCAAAAACTTCAGACGGAATCACTCGATGTCTATCTGCTGCACGGTCTCAATAAAGGCAGCTGGGACCATGTCAAAGAATGGGGTGTACTCGATTGGGCTGAAAAGAAGATGGCACAGGGGAAATTCAGTCACTTCGGGTTTTCCTTTCACGATGAGTACGAAGTCCTGAAGGAAATCATCGATGCCTATGATAACTGGACGATGTGTCAGATTCAATACAACTTCATGGATGCTAACTATCAGGCCGGCAGACGGGGAGTTGAATACGCTGCCGGAAAAAACCTGGCAATTGTTGTCATGGAACCGTTGCGAGGCGGACTGTTAAC
Organism: uncultured Dehalococcoidales bacterium; assembly: GCA_964433075.1. Classification (GTDB taxonomy): domain Bacteria; phylum Chloroflexota; class Dehalococcoidia; order Dehalococcoidales; family UBA2162; genus MGML01. The sequence continues at coordinate 4,918 of CAYSQK010000051.1, read as the reverse complement.
GCAGAAAACTCCTGAGCCGGTGAAGGAGATATGGACCAAATCACCCGTAAAAAGAAGCCCTGCGGAATGGGGACTGATGTGGGTCTGGAACCAGCCTGAAATCAGTGTAGCCCTGAGCGGAATGAGTACCATGGACCAGTTGAAGGAAAACATCGAAATTGCCGGCCGTGCCGAACCGGGAATCCTTTCTACTGAAGAATTGAAGCTGATAGAAACAGTGAAAGAAACCTATCACAGCCTGAGACCGATTCCCTGCACCGGGTGCGGTTACTGCATGCCCTGTCCGAACGGCGTTGATATCCCCCGGATATTTCAGTTCTATAATGACGCGGTCATGTATAACGATATGCAGAACGGACGTTTTCGCTATCAGATGGTGGAGATATTTAAAGAAGAACAGCGGGGAGACAAGTGCATTGAATGCGGAGCCTGTATGCAGGCCTGCCCGCAGTCTATTGAGATAATCGACTGGCTTAAGAAAGCTCACGAAGCTCTGATTTCAAAATAAGACAGGTACGGATAACGGGAGAAGCTTACCCTTCTCCCGTTACTGTATTTATAAAGCAAACTGGCTGGACCGTTTGAGGACGAAGGAGAAAATAATCAGCAGCAGTGCATCCAGCCCGATGAGAATACCGGTATTCACGGCAATCTCGCTCCACCCCGCGCCGTTCTGCGTAATGTTCATCATTGGTTCGAGGATATAGTAGGTCGGGAATATCCTGCCTATCCACTGGGGAATATCAGGAAACATATAGATAAATGCCGGGCCTACCAGAAGGATGGCGGCGCTTTTCCAGATGGCAAACAGCGTCGAGACGTCTTTCAGCAAAGCTCCCAGAATCATTCCGAAGGATACGGCCATGAGCGCGCCGAGCGCCAGTACACAGATGAGCAGCCAGGGATTGACCCCGAGGGCATTGTTGAGGAGCAGAACGATAACCCCGACGGAAAGGCTGAGAAGAAAACCCAGCAGTCCCTTGGCAGCAAAGACTTCCATGGTACTCGCCGGAGTAACGATGAGGGCGGTCAACGTTCTCTTCGATTTCTCAGTTATAACGGACGTCGACGGTATGAATACACCTCCCAGGAAGATGGCAATCAGCATCAGCATCGGCAGAACACGGACGCTCCATGGTGTCTCCGTTTCATCACCGAGCAGTACAACATCGATTTCGACAGGTAATTCCTGTCCGGATGTTTCTCTGATGATACCGGAAATTGCCGAAGAAATAATCACCCTGTCTTTTGCCTGGCTTTCGCCCCATGTAAAGACGGAAAGTGAAACCGGTTCGCCGGCTTTTATCGCATTTTCCAGTCCGGTCTCAAGAACGGTGCCCATATCGACGACGCCGTCTCCGACTGCGGTAATCAATGAAGATTCGGTCTCGAATGCCCGGTAATCGAACGAAGCGTCGGACTCGAATCGGGCTGCAAGTGCTCCCTCTCCTCCGGCATTGACGATACCCAGAGCCGGCTTTTCGCTCGTCAGGGTGCCGAATACGACTGCCATGATAAAGGATAGCAGTACCGGCATGGCGATACCCCAGATAAGGATAAAGCTTCGTTGTCCCTGAAAGAGGTCTTTTTTGAACAGAATTGCAATTCGTCGAAGGTTCATAGTGCCTTCCTCCTGATACCGTATATACCTGCCCATAGTGCGACGATACTGAATCCGGCAAGGATAACGATGTTCAGCCATACGTCACCCCATCCGGCGCCGAAACCGGCGACGCGGTGAACCAGATCGACGAGGTAGTAGGACGGAATGTATTCGACCCATCCGGTAACGGTACCGGGAAACATGATACCGAAAGCCGGGACGAGGAGAATAATGAACAGAATCATTCCCCAGGCGAGCACCGACATGAAATCGCGCGCCAGTGAACCGATGAGGAAACCAATGGCGGTTGCCATGAGCGAGCCGAGAAAAAGCCCGCATATGATAAGGAGAGGCTGTTCGGACAACCCGCCGACGATTGCCATGAAGACGATTGACTGGATAAAAGCCAGACCAATACCGAAAATGCCCTTCCCCGTGAAAAATTCTCTGATGGACATTGGCGTAACCATCAGAGCACGGGCAGTGCCTGATTCGAGTTCTTCGGCAATAAGATTAGCCAGTCCGAACGTTTCGAACATTATCAGGAATATTGCCAGCAGGGGACGCATTCTGTCTCTCGGCGGTATCTGGGCACCGAGCATGTCATCTCCGATAATTTCTTCGTTGATGGTGACGGTGAAAGGCTGACCGGCTGTCTGATAAGCCAGTTCTCTGAGAACGGAGGTGATACTGCTTTTAACATATTCGGGAACATCCGAAGCCATGTACAGGGTGAGACCGTGAAAAAGCTCTGATGCCGGTATCACCGGCGTGTCTGCCGGAAGAGCGATGCCGGCGATATACGTACCGTCAATGACGCCGTCTCTGAGTTCTGCATCAGATGGTACCGGGATGAGTATAAGCCCTTCCGTTTCCATGGCTGGTATCACCGGTATGTCGATGGATGAATATAAACCGATTTCCAGCGTTTCATCGACGGTTTTCGGCATGAGAAAATAGAAAGCAATGTAAAAGATGATTCCCAGCACGGTTATCAGAGCGATGAAACGGTTTCTGAAATACAGGGAGGTATCCTTGATAACGAGAGCTTTGATTCGTTCGAGGTTCATTGAACCAGCTCCCGTCCGGTTATTTTGATGAATATGTCTTCGAGCGTCGCTTCTTCGCTGTGGGCGGTGATGATGGTTTCACGGCTGAACAGGTCCCGTACCTCGTCGGCAGTCGTTTTCGTATCGAGGATAATCTCCCGTTCTTCAAGGTTTCCGCCTCTACCGGTAACTGTCACTTTCAATGCCCGTTTTCCGTACTTCTGTTTGAGATTGAGCGGCGTATCGAGCGCAACGATATTCCCCTGGTTCAAGAATGCTACCCGGTTGGACAGTTTGTCGGCTTCAACCATGTCATGCGTGGTTAGAAATATGGTGGCGCCCCGGTCGCGTTCTTCGCTTATGATATTGAGGATTGCCTCGGATGAGGTCGGGTCAAGCCCTGCCGTCGGTTCGTCAAGAAAAAGTATCCGGGGTTTATGAAGAATCGAACGGGCTATCATGAGCCGTTGTTTCATGCCCTTGGAGTATGTTTCGACTCTGTCTTTACCCCGTTCGGCCAGACCGACACGCTCGAGAACGACCATCGGGTCGAAGTTTTTAACATTGAAAAGCCGTGCAAAAAGCACCAGATTCTCGACAGCGCTCATTTTTTCATACAGATTCGTCGTTTCAAAGCAGACACCGATGTTCGCCTGGATTTTTTCAGTGTAGCGGCTGACATCGAGGCCGAGCAGGGTAGCGGTTCCCTCTCTGGGTCTGAGTTGCCCGGTCAGCATCTTTACGGTCGTTGTCTTTCCCGCACCATTCGGTCCGAGAAATCCGAGTATTTCACCTTCTTCGATGCTGAAACTGATGTGATTAACGGCTGTAAGTTCACCGTAAATGTAGGTGAGGTTCTCGGCAATAATCGTTTTGTTTGTCATGCCATCTCCTTTATTGTCGTACGTCAAGAAACGATTTCTTAAAAATACCATACACGGCACCGGACGTTAAAGGATTTTAGTTTCCCGCCCGGCCGGCATAAACTGCATGATGAAAAAAGCACCGATAACGCTCACGCCACAGGTAATGAGCGTCGTTATTTGCCATCCGTCCATGAAACTCTGACGGGCAATATCGATGATGATATTCCCTGTCTCATGAGGAAGCTGCTGGGCAACCACAACCGCTGCTCCCACCGAATCACCGGCGACCTCCGTGACGGCAGCGGGAATCCCTGTCGTGAGAACCATTGCTTCTCTGAAACTGGTTGAGTATACCTCGCTTAGTATCGAACCGACCACGGCAATGCCGATGGAACCGGATATCATGCGCCCGACCGTGTTCATGGCGGAACCGATTCCGGCACGGTCTCCGGAAAGCGAACTCATCACTGCTGTGGTAGCCGGAGCCGCGATGTAACCAAGGAAGAAACCGAAACCGGCTAATACCAGGCCGATGTTCCAGTAGGGAGTATCCGTTTTCCACAATGATGCCAGTCCTGCCATCACGGCGGCACCGATAAATCCGGATACGACAATCCAGGTTGTACCGAAACGGGATACCATTCGGTGCGATGTCCCGGAGCCGAGCATGACCCCGGCTGCCAGAGGGATGAAACGTATCCCTGTCTCAAGAGCTGTGTATTGCTGAACGAATTGCATGTAAAGCGTTAAACCGAACGAAACCCCGGTCATGGCCAGGGCCATCAGGCAGACTGCGCCGACCCCGGCCGAAAACCGTCGATTTTTGAAGAAACTGAGTTCTATTACCGGATGGGCGGTTCGGCGTTCCCACAGGACAAACAGGGTGAAAAAGACCGCCGCACTGATGAATGATACGATTACCAGTGTGTCCGACCATCCGTCTCTGCCGCTCTGGATAAGTCCGTACGTGAGACCCGCCAGACCGACTGCTGAGAACAGGGTCCCCGGAATATCGATTTTTCGCGGATGGGAGTCTTTTGAATCCGGGATAAGGAAGAATCCGGATATGATTGCAACGGCTGCCACAGGCAGATTAATGAGGAATATCCAGTGCCAGTCCAGTTTGTCGATAATCAGACCTCCGAGAATTGGTCCGAGGGCGATACCGATGCCGTTCAGGCCTGCCCATAGCCCGATGGCTCTCCCTCGTTCATTTTCAGGGAATACGCTGGTAATGATTGCCAGGGTTGAGGGGAGAATCATCGCTCCGCCGATTCCCATGACGGCCCGCCACAGAATAAGCCACCCTCCGGTGGATGCAAAAGCGGCCGCGGCACTGGCGGCCGCAAATATACAGATACCGGCCTGAAGCAGACGTTTTCTCCCGAAGCGGTCACCGA
>CAYSQK010000050.1:0-10171 GCA_964433075.1 uncultured Dehalococcoidales bacterium | reverse complement strand
CCGGGTGAAGGGAGACCTGATCCTAAGACGATGCAGGGTCCTTCCATGACAACCGACGTCCACAATATTCAGATGGCTGAAGTGGAAGTAAACATCAAGACCGGCGCAACCAAAGTCATTAAGATAACGACTGCCGTTGATGCAGGTCCGGTCATTAATCCTCAGGCTTTCACCGGCCAGCTCGAAGGTGGTATGGACCAGGGTGTCGGCTTTGCCCTCCGTGAAATCTTTGACGGCGGCAAGACGAAAGACTGGGTCACCTTCAAGTTCCCCACGATTAACGACAGCTTCAAGACCGAAATCATGGTGAAAGAAACTCCCCGAAATCCGGGTACCCTCGGTTCAACCGGTATCGGTGAGATGACGATGGTTTCGACTGCTCCTGCCGTTACCAATGCTATCTATAATGCCTGCGGTGCCAGAATCAACCATTTACCCGCCACCCCTGAAAAGGTACTGGCAGCCATGCCCGCTAAGTAATTTTGTTGTAACCATTGCCTCCCTCTCCGCCGTTACCGGCGGAGAGGGAGGTTCATCCGGCTCCTGCCCGCCTGGTACAGTCGTGTTGACACGGGAAAATAATGAATGCTATATTGTCTTAGGACTGAAACAGCATATTACTAATAAAATATTCTCTGATTTGCATATCCTGCGCCGTGAGGCATGGTGTGCAAACGGTGTCCCTGAATTTCGGGACCGAGGGTACAGATGGAAACGCCTGTGCCTCCCATACTTGGAAAGGAGAAAGACGCAGCAGCTTGGAATGAAGCGCCTCCTTTCGGGGCGCTTTTTTTATTGGGTTGAGCATAGATGAAAGGGTTGTGAGCACCTGGGGTTACCGACAGGTAAAATTAAGCTGAAGAAAGACCTCCTCTCTTAGCAAATTTCCATTCGGTAGCCCCAGGTGTCCAGAACTCAAATTAATGAAAGGCAGGAATAGAAATGCAGGGATATTGTGTAAAATGCCGCGCCAAGAAGGAAATGAAAAACCCGAAGGCAATGACCATGAAGAACGGTAAACCGGCGACTCAGGGTATTTGCCCGACATGCGGCACAAAAATATTCAGGATAGGTAAGGCATAATAACGCTATTCTGCGCTTCCCGGTGATGGTTCATTGAAGGAAAATCGGGAACATCAGTCTGCAGGAAATCGGTTCTCATTCATTACACCCGAACAGGGACAGAATTCATACACACCCTCAGTACATGTATTGTAACAGGAGAAAAACAGTGAAAAATCGGTTGGCTTCTCTTTTATTCATGATGGTAAGTTTGCTGATGGCAGTGATACTGACCATCAATATTATGGGCTGCAAAACGGATACGACCGGCGAACCCGAGGGGAGCGTCGATGAACCGGGAATAACAGAGACACTGGAACCCGAAGATACCGCCGTTGTCCTTACCGTTTCGAAAGGCGAACAAAGTGTTTCCTATACCATGACGGCGCTGAAGGCCTTGCCGTCCATCACCGGTGAAGCCGGACAGATGTCGAGCACCGGTACCATCTCGGGACCTTTTAATTACACAGGCGTTACCCTCAGTCAGCTCCTCGAAGCAGTCGGGGGAATCACTGATGAAAACGCCGTCAGAGTCACCGCCAAAGACGGGTATGCCATGACCCTTTCGTACCGGCAGTTGACCGAAGGTAATTTCACGATTATTGACAGCAGCACCGGTAAGGAAACCACTGCTGAACAGACGCCGGTTGTCTTCGTGGCCTACGAAGAAGCCGGCCAGCCCATCGGTGAAGAACGCGGACCGTTACGATTAGGCATCATGACGTTCGGCAATCAGGTCACCGAAGGTCACTGGTGGGTTAAATGGACTCAGAAGATTGAGGTTATTTCGGTAGAAAAACCCTGGACATTGAATCTGGAAGGCGTTATCACCGAAAACATGGACCCGGCTACTTTTGAATCCGGTTCAGCCATCGGCTGCCACGGGGTAAAGTGGACTGATGACCAGAACCGTGTCTGGGAAGGGATTCCTCTCTGGTATCTGGTCGGCAGAGTCGATGATACGAATACTCATAAGGGCGACGCGTTCGATACTGCCGCCGCTGAAACCGGGTATGAGGTTCATCTCATTGCTGCGGACGGGTACACCGTTAAACTGACGTCTCAGGAAGTTGCGAAAAATAACGCCCTGATTATTGCCTATAAACGTGACGGTGCTCCGTTACCGGAAAACCAGTGGCCGCTGCGTCTGGTGGGTGCAACCCTCGATAAGGGGCAGATGGTTGGTCAGATTGCCGCCATCAAACTGGTCTTCGATGGTGAAGGAGAAGCGGCTGCTCCCGAAACCACCGGAGAAGCAGTCGTCACCATTACCAAAGGTACCGAAAACACAAACTATACCATGGCTGAGATAAAAGCGATGACGGCTCTTTCCGGGTATGCCGGCACGAAGAATAAAGCCGGGGTCATTACCGGGCCGGTCCCCTACAAAGGGGTATCGTTAACCGTCTTGCTCGCTGACCTTGGCGGTATCCCTGTAAACGGCAGCGTCAGATTTACTGCATCGGACGGATACGCCAAAACGTTGACGTATGACCAGATTTCTCAGGGAACCTTTACCACCTATGATGCAACGGGTACCGCCGTCGATGCCGCTGTCACGCCGGTTGTTTTCCTTGCCTATGAATCTGATGGCGCTGATTTACCGGAAGGAACCGGCCCGCTTCAGCTGGCCATTATGACCAGTGAGGGTCAGGTTACCGACGGTTCGAATTTTGTAAAGAACGTCGTCAGTGTTGAAATACTTGAAGCAGAATAATTGAAGGTAAATGAGGATTCCTGAAACCATGACACGTCATTATGCACAGCGTTTCTCGTCAGGAAAAATCGGAATCCTCATCGCCTTTTGTGTAGTGATTGGCACGGCAGGGTGTTTCGTCATGAATGCATGCGGCACCCTGCCTTTGGATTCTCCGGAAAAAACGAAACTGGTTGTTTTCGAAGCCGGCAGCCTGATGGTGCCCTTTGCCCAAATGGAGAAGGAATTCGAGGCAGCTAATCAGGATATCGACGTCCAGCTTGAAGCTCACGGCAGTATCCAGGTTATCCGGCACCTCGTTGAACTGGGTGAGGATATCGATGTCGTGGCGGTCGCGGACTATTCGCTCATTCCCATGCTGATGTACCCATCGATGATGGGAGACGGGAATCCCTATGCAGACTGGTACATCGAACCTGCCGCCAACCAGCTCGTTCTGGCCTATACCGAACAGAGCCGGTACGCGAATGAGGTTAACAGCAATACCTGGTATGATATTATCGCCCGTGAAGACGTCAAACTTGGATTGTCTGACCCCCGCATGGATGCCGTCGGATACCGTACCCTGATGGTTTTGAAACTGGCGGAGTCATATTATCATGATAACGAAATCCTGCAGAAAGCCGTGACGAATTCCTTCACCTATCCGGTGAGTGAGGTTGAAATAGACGAGTCTACGGTCATCAAAGTACCTGAACTCCTCGAACCGGCAGATAACCATGTGGTCCTGCGGGGAGCCAGTATGCAGCTGCTGGCACTGCTTCACTCGAATGATGTCGATTACGCCTTTGAGTATAAAAGTGTCGCTCTTCAGCAGGGGTTGAAGTATCTGGAGCTCCCTCCGGAAATCAATCTCGGCGATGAAGCCTTCGCTGAAACCTACCGGACAGTCAGGGTGAAACTGGATTTCCGCCGTTTTACCTCGGTCGATCCTGAATTCGAAGGCATACCCATCGGCTACGGTATGACCATTGCCGCAAATTCTGCTCAGCCTGAAGCGGCCGTCAGGTTTATGCAGTTCGTTCTCGGTCCGGACGGTCAGCGTATATTCCTCGAAAACAGCCATCCGCCTCTCGTTCCTGCCGGATGCGATAATGTTGAGGCACTCCCTGATGAACTTCGTCCCCTTGTTCGTCAGGAGTAATTGTGTATGATGTCTCGTTTCCTTGTCCGCTTCCCGGGGTACATATCATGAAAAATAAGCTCTGTATCATTTTATGTGCCTGTTGCCTTGGCTTAACCGGAGTGTTGTCAGCCTGTTCCCCCCATTCGGTTCCGCTGCTTGATGAACCTGTTCTTGTCCCCGTCAGTATACCGTATGAAGAATCGATATCAACCCTCGCTCTTTATTCCGATATCCCCGGTATGATACGGCTCATCGGGTATCACGGCGGTGACTTTGTCGCCGGCACGGTCGAGGTTAGCTCCGGCGATTGGGTGCCTGTCATTGAGGAGATTGACGGTTCGGTCGTGGTGAAACAATCCTCGGATATACGAACCCCTGATTCCGGTAATTGTACCAATCTCTGGAAACTGAGTGTCGGTGATACCGAACCGTTTCGATTTGATATACGTAACCTTCGGGCTGAAGGTCACTGGAATTTCAGCGGTTTGCCCGTTACCGCTCTGACTGCCGAACTTGGAGACGCCAAAAACGCCTTTACCTGCGATGAACCGAATCCTGTCGTCATGACACACTGGGACATGCGCTGCGGTACCGGTGACGTCACGGTCGAAGGGATTGTCAATGCTGCCTGCCGTACGATGAATATCGAAGCCGGTTCGGGTACGCTGACGCTCCGGTTCGGAGGCCGGGAACTGCCGCATGATGTCGGTGTGACAATTCAGGCTGGTATCGGACCGGTCGTTGTTTCTGTACCGTCATACATTCCTGCCCGCTTCACCGTCGTCGGCGAACCCCCCGTGGTAACGGGAGAAGGGTATGTCCGGACTGACGGTCATGTCTACGCAAACACGGCGTATCGGGATGGTACCGCCGGTTTCGTGATTGACGTTTCCATATCCGGTGGTACCGGCATCATCTACCTCGATGCCGTTCCATAAGCGGGTTACGACTGCTTGTTCGCCTTTTCTCTTTCCCTCATCTCGACAGATGTCCAGACGTCCTGCCCGTTTTCGGAACGTACCTTCCGGACGACGAGTACCGGTTTACCGGTAACGAGTGACGGCCGGACCCAGTCTCGACTGTCAATCAGGACACTGCCCTCGAGGAACTCACCCTCAACCGTCTGCACCGAATCGATATCGGTACGGGACAGCAGGTCGGCAACGGACACGATTCCCTTGATGTCCCGTATCCCCGGAAGGTCGACATACCTGCCGCTCATTCCCTCTTGCCTCAGAGCGACTCCGGCGAGCGACCCGATGATTCCTCCGCCGGTTCCCCCAAGTTCGGTGAGAAAAATCCCGCTGGCTCTGGCCAGGGTTTCCGCCTCGTTTTTCGTAAGCACTTCTTTCTGTGCTCTCTGGCCGAACCGTACCATAGTTTCGGTTATATCCTCCGGGTGACAGATGCAGAGACCGGGGTCGGAACCCTCTCTGAAATTTGCCGTGAGGAAATCAGCGCACGGCTGAAAAAATGACGAGATTGGCTTGTCCGTCATCAGCCCGGTACAGAGTGAACTGTTATGGGAGGTGTAGGGGATTCGCCGGTCGACCAGCAGCTGGTGGCGGGTAACCCCGAGGGGCCTGCCGAACTTCTTCTCCACCAGGTAATCGGTCAGGTTTCTTGCCATCCGCCCGGTGCCGGGACTGCCGATAATGTCGGTATCATCGATGCTGATATATAGTCTGCGCTCCATCGAAAACTCCTTATTTGTCCTCCCTGAGGTCGCCGCCCTTTAGAATGGTGCTTATCATGGTGTCGTCGAGCTCCATGTTGAAAAATGTCGAGTAGAAGGACCGAACCTCGTCCTCGATAGAAATATCGCCGGACAGTTCCGGATATACGGTTTTCACCGTCCATAGCAGCGCCAGCGGCGTTTCAACCGAACCGGGATGTCCCCATCGCGAAATCCCGTTGGGAAGCTGGTAAACCTTCCCGTCACGGACGGCCCGGATACCCGACCATTGAGGGTGTCCGAGTATCAGATTGCAGGCGGTCGTTTCATTGACGATTATCACTTCCGGGTTCCAGAGCAGTATCTGTTCGATACTGGCGTAGTAATCGTTCCCTATCAGTTTAAGGTCTTCCCCCACGGATACGTTGATGACGCCGGCTGCTTTTGTCCAGTCGGCCACGAGTGACGTTTCATGAGTCGCTCTGGTAGCCTGATTTTCAGCGTGAAACAGGCGTACTTTTTCTGTTTCCTCCAGGCTGCCGACAATACCGTCAACCCGTCCGATTACCTCTTCAAAATAGGTATTGAAACGCCGGGCTTCTTCGGACTTGCCGATTGCGTCACCGATTATCTGAATCGCCTCCATCTGCTCCGCCATGGTGGTGAAGTCGACGACGATGTAGCAGATACCGTTTTTATCGAGTTTTTCCTTTTCCTTTTCGTCGGTCACGGTGTCTTTTCTGATGATAACCACATCGGGTTTGATTCTCAGCAGTTCTTCGATGTTGATTGCTCCGCCTTCTCGGGGTACTGATGCATTCGCAATATTCGGAAACATCTCGACGAGGAGGATATCCCGCTGAAGTCCGCCCGGCACACCGACGAGGCTGTTGCCGCTTTCCAGCAGGCATACGGCATAGCCCGCGAACGAGTAGAGCGCCGCTATCCGCTCGACATTGGTAACGACCTGAACTTCTCTCCCGATGCTGTCGACCACCGTGACCGTTTCCTGATTGTCATTCGGGGCAGTCGCTCCGGTACTATTTCCGCAGGCTGATAAAGCCGCCGTAACCGTTACGATAAAGGTACAAATAATCGCTGATACTCTTTTATTCATCATTCCCCTCCGTTGGATTCACGTGTTTTCAATGGCACAATCTGCTTCAGGTTTTTCCCCATCCATTCGTAGAGGAGGACTTTGGATTCGATGTTGAATACCTCCGCCATGTTGCCTTCCGTCAGCACGCTGCCCGGCGCTCCCTGAACGGCTATTTTCTGGTTATTCATCAGTCCTATTTCTGATACGGTCTCACTGCCTTCGAAATAGAAAGCATGGTTGGGGTAGTGCGTCGCCATGATGATGGTCTTGTCGATTTCCCGGACGAGGCGGGTTATTGTCTCCAGAAAACTGAGTTCGTTCCGGAAATCGAGGTGGGCCGTCGGTTCGTCCATGATGAGGATAGGGGTCTGCTGTGCCAGCGCCCGTGCCACCAGGACAAGCTGCGTCTCTCCGCCGCTTAATTGTGTGTACGGGCGGTTGCTGAACTGAGTCAAACCGACCATTTCAATAACCTCTTCGGCAATTCTCCGGTCTTCTGCAGACGGGATGGAGAAGAGCCCTGTGTAGGCAGCCCTCCCCATCAGGACAATGTCGATTACCTTGTAAGGAAACGGTTTTTCATGCATCTGGGGAATATAGGCAACCTCGCGGGCTATCTCCTGCGGTTTCAGTGTGCTGACATCTCTCCCCCGCAGGCTGATACTGCCGCTCGAAAGCCGGAGTATCCCGAGAATACACTGGATAAGGGTGGATTTCCCGCATCCGTTCGGGCCGAACAGGCAGAATATCTCACCCTTGTTGATATCAAGGTTGATATTTTCGAAAACGTTTCCGTTTCCGTATGAAAAAGTAGCTTTGCTAACGGTTATCATTACCTGTTTTACCAGTTTCTTCCCTTCGTTCTCTTTATCAGGTAGATGAAAAACGGCCCGCCGATGAGTGATGTCAGGATTCCCAGCGGGATTTCGCCGCCTGTCAGGGTTCTCGCCAGGTTATCGACAACGACCAGGTAGATTGCCCCGATTGATACCGTCACCGGTATGAGTATGACGTTATTGTTGCCGACCAGCATCCTTCCGATGTGCGGAATGACCAGTCCGACCCAGCCGATGATGCCGCCGACACAAACCGCCCCGGCGGTTGCCAGCGTCGCGAAAAAGATTGCCAGACTCTTTACCAGCATGACGTTGACCCCGATTGCCCGGGCTTCGACATCTCCCAGGGAAAGGACGTTCAACCGCCACCGCATCCCGATTAACCCGATGACCCCGATTGTCATCGGAATCGCTGATATCAGGATGTCGAGAAACCGTGCTGAAGAAAGACTGCCCATCAGCCAGAAAACGATGCTTGGTAACTGGTCGTACGGGTCGGCTACATATTTTAACAGCGAAATGAGAGCGGAAAAGATGGCCGAAACGACCACTCCTCCGAGCACCAGCATTATCGTCGGTGATGCCTTGTATGTCGACCCGATAACGTAACTGAGCCCCACTGCAATCAAAGCGAAAGCGAAGGCAAACACGTAAATCCAGACAAGCTGACCTTCGAAGAGAATGATTGCCAGCGAAGCTCCGAAACCGGCGCCTGACGTAACCCCGAGTATCCCGGCGCTGACGAGCGGGTTGCGGAACATTCCCTGGAATGAAGCGCCGCTCACTGCCAGGCTGGCTCCGACCATTGCTCCCAGTATCGCTCTCGGCAGCCTGATGTCCCAGACCACATTCACATGAGTCGGGTCGATGACCGCGTCTGTCATGCCGAACGTATACCCCAGGGCGCCGAATACCTCGGAAATGGAAAGAGGGTACCGCCCGATGAATAACGATATCAGAATGACGGCCAAAGGGCAGATAATCAGGCAAACATGGACAAGCACCGTCCGCCGGGTCGTTTGTCGTACCAGCATCTTATTCGATAATGGTGATGCGGGTAACGTTCTTTATCCACCACTTCGGACCGCGCTCGTGGTTGACCAGTTGCACCGGACCGTTCTCTCCCTCGAAAACGTCGCCGTTCATCAGCCAGGCCAGCCCGGTACCGTCAGCCGTGATATCATCCGGCCCGAATTCTTTCATGTACCCGTCGGCTGCTTCGATAGATATGACTGAATAGGAAGTGACGCCGATGTGCTCGAGAAACTCATTGAAAAGAATACCGGTATAGGTGTCCGGCTCTCCCATCGCTTCGCCGTCTTTTTTGGCGGCAGTTATTTCGACCGGCCCGATAGCCGCCGCGTCTTCCTCGGTGAAAGAAACCGTAGTTTTCCCAATGACGTCAACGGTGATGCTGAAGGGGACGGTGTCAGGTTTTGTTTCCTGAACTTCGGGAGTTGTCTCGGCTTCTCCGCATCCCGCGAAAGAAAGGAGCGCTGATGCGAGTAATATCGGTAGTAAAAATTTTATCTTCATGAGGTTCTCCTTGATACTCGTTATACTACAAATAGTATCAGGTACGCGAAAACGGTGTCCAGTTCTGATACTGCATATGACAGAACCATGAACCCCCGCAACGTATTGTCAGGTCGGTTTACTGTGCCTGCCTGCTATTTCCCAGCAAGCAGTTCATCGAGGACATCTCTCATCGTCGTTGCCTTGTATGGTTTGTTGATGACGGCTTTGAACCCGTACTTGCGGTATTCTGACATGACCGGGTCCGTCGCGTAGCCGCTTGAAACAATTGCCTTTATTTCCGGATTCAGCTTCATAAGTTCTTCGATTGTTTCGATGCCTCCCATGCCGCCCGGTACGGTAATATCGAGGATAACCGCCTCGAAAGGCTCATTTTTGTCCATCGCCTGCCGGTACGCCGTGAGAGCTTCTTTCCCGTCGCTGGTGGTTGTTACCTCGTAGCCGTAACCTGTCAGCATTCTGTTGAGGAGCAGCCGGATGGTATCTTCGTCGTCCATGATGAGAATTCTGCCGCCGGAAACCTTGTCGGGTTCTATGGCTGGTTTACTCTGAGCCTTGGCCGCCGGCAGGCTCGAAGCCGGCAGATAGAACGTAAACGTCGTCCCGATTCCCAATCGAGAGTCGACGGAGATGATTCCGTTATGGTTTGTGATGATTGAGTAAACCGTCGCCAGGCCGAGTCCGCTGCCTTTCTGTTTGGTAGTGAAATAGGGGTCGAATATCTTGTTGAAGAATTTTTCCTGAATCCCGGTGCCGCTGTCGCTTATTTGCACTTCGACATAGTTACCCGGCGTCAGGGGGATACCGGAGTTTTCGTCGATATGGATATTGGCAGCGCTCACGGTGATGGTGCCTCCCTCAGGCATTGCATCCCGGGCATTGATAACGAGGTTGGTGATAACCTGGCTGATTTGTCCTCCGTCGGCCTCGACCATCCACAAATTATCAGGAACCCGGTATTCTGAACGGATTCCGGTGCCTCTGATGACAAAATTGGTATTCTCCTGAATCAGGTTCGCCAGATTGGTCGCCTGCTTGACCGGTGCTCCGCCTTTTGAAAAGGTAAGGAGCTGCTGTGTCAGATTCCTGGCCCGTTCCGAGGCCTTGTCGGCCTCCAGCA
>CAYSQK010000049.1:0-10174 GCA_964433075.1 uncultured Dehalococcoidales bacterium | reverse complement strand
CGATGTAATCATGAATTACTTTTTCATCCAGCGGTTCCTCTGTAAACGTCCGATTTGTCAGGTCAACCCTTAATACTTTGTACTGATAACCTCCTGCCATTTTTTCGACCTCCTCTCAAAAAAATGCTTATTCATGCACTATACACGATTAGTTTATCCGGATTCTCAGTCAGACATCTTCAGTTCGCCTTTTTCGTACTTTCCGAGCAGGACACCAACGATATACCGGGCGGTTTTGCGTATGACGCAGCCGTCAGTAATACTTAAAAACTCTTCCGTCATCTTTTCACTGGTAAGGTCCCAGGCTTTGCCGAAATACTTCCGCATGACGTCTTTACAAAGTATCGAGCCGTATTCGGTTTTGAAATGATTGAGCAGCGAATCACGGACCTGTGCGCCGGCTTTATTTCCTGCAACGGGGTCTTTTAAATCGGTCTCAAGCCCGTAGGCGAATCCCGACGCCATGACGCTTCCGACAACGGCGCCGCACGTTCCTTCGCCGGTAAAACAGCAGCCGGCTGAGAGCAGACAAAGGCCATTATACAGATTATCCTGGAGGTTCTGAGGGATTATTTCCAGCCCTCCCCAGCGTAAGGCATCGACAATCGCGTAAAACGTGGTCTGAGCGCATCCTTTATACATCTTTTCATATTCGATGCCGAGTTTCTCAGCCTTGTTCATGATTTCTTCTGCGGATTTTGTCAGCGGCATTTTGTCCTCCTGAAACACCCCGGGCAGGATACGGGCAGGTATGCACAAAATGTATAGTTTTCCTTAAATGATGTCAAGGGCAGGACAATAAATGTGAGGATAAATAAAGCGGGTTCACTTCACTGAACCCGCTTTATTTGTTTACTTTTTTATAATGCTAATATCGACCGTATTTTTTCGCAGCTTCGACCATAGCTTTGACGTTTTCCGGTTTCGCTTCGTTGGTGATGCCGGTACTTGGAGAAAGAATGAATCCGCCGTCTTTCCCGACTGCCTCGATGAGTTCTTTGCAGAACTTGTCAACATCATTCGGCGTGCCTGTCTGAAGCAGCGAATGCGGTACGCCGCCCATGATGCAGGTGTGGCCTTTGAGGACATCTTTGGCCTTTTTTAAATCCGTGAAAGCGAAACGGGCAATCGTCTTCCCTTTCGGAAGTTCCAGCATATATTCAAGACGCTGTTCCCAGTTGCCTTCGTAGAAGGGGATGAACACCATACCGGCGTCAGTCACCGAGAAGATGACCTTTTTCAGGTATGACCAGTAATACTTTTCGAAGTGTTTCAGGTTCAGGAAGCCGTCCGAGCCACGATGGAGGGCAGAGAATACTCTTTTTGGATTCCCTCGTTTGTTTTCCAGTGTTCGCTGACCGGTAGCGATAGCTCTTTCAAGCATCATATCGCAGGCCTGGAGCAGTTCTTCCGGATGGCGGTAGAGGTCAATCATCGTTCCGGCCATGCCTCTCAGGTAGTCGGAAATGATATCGAACGGAGCCGGAGCCATACCGTGGGTCATCTGGGGGAACCCCAGGTCAGCCAGGTCTTCATCAAGCCCGAATGCCTGTTCGAAGTATTTCTGCTGCTCCTTACCTGCTTTATGAAGCAACTCGAAAGCCCTGAATACTTCCGGGTCTCCGAAGGCTGCCGAGACATTCGACGGTCCCCAGAGCGAGTTCAGCGGCGGCAGTTTTGCCAGCGGTTCAAGTTCTTTCCAGACACGGGGCAGGAAGTACCGCAGGGTGAAATCTCCCGGATCTTCGAGGAATAACTTGTACTCATCCTGCTTAAGATTTTCGCCTTCGATGAGCTGGTGTGAAGAATTCTCTCCGACACCGTCGCCGGGATATTTGAATAATTTCGGTCCGAGAATCGAGACGGCGGCTCCGGAACCCCCGGCCTGGGCCTGCTGGACATCCGGATCGAGGTCGAACACCATTTGCATGGATGCAGCTTTCCATGCGACCGGATTGCGATAGGAATCAGCTGCCGTCATTCCGCCACCGACCCACCTTGAAGGCAGATAACTCGTCGGAAGTGCTATCGGAACCCTGTCCGGTATTCTCAGTTCGATAACATCCCGCAGCCTTTTTTCTTTTTCTTCGTACAGCTCTCCGGCAGACTTCCCGGCTCGTTTTTCGACTTCATCCTTGAGCCGTTTACCCTGTTCCTTATAGTTTTCCAGGGTCATTTCTTCGATTGCCATGACTACCTCCCATATTTTTGTTTTACCATATGCATACACACTATCGGATAAGTGAAAATATCAGAAATCCGAGTGATACGAAAATATACACGACTTTGAATAATGAGCCAAAGATAAAACCGATGAGCGCTCCTGCTGCCGATTTTAAGGCCTGTCCGGCAGGCCGGCGAGCCAGCAATTCTCCGAGTAACGCTCCGACGAACGGCCCAACTATTATACCCCAGATGCCGAATACCAGCAGGCCGACGATAAGGCCAATCGAGGTGCCGATTATCCCCCATTTGCTGGCTTTGTTCCTTCCGGCACCAATCATCGGGGCAAGGAAATCCATCAGCAGGGTTACGAGCATGAAGAGAAAAAAGAGAACCGTTGCCAGGATTGAAATTTTCTCAAATCCTGTCCCGATGGCAAATATGAATAAGCCAAGCCATGCCAGAGGGATTCCCGGCAGTACCGGGAGGAAAATCCCGGCAAAACCGACCAGGATGAGTAAAAAAGCCAGAATTGCCAGCAGTACGGTAACCATAACCTCTGTACACCCAGGATAATGACAGGCTTCCTTTAATGTATCATTTTCATTCCGCTGCTGACCAGATGTCGGTCCAGAGAACTTTCCATTCACGACAGTGTGAGATAGAACTCATTCGCTCAAGATGGTACTATATAGACAGACGGAGGTACCTTAATGGAAGCAAAATTATCATTTCTGGGAGCCGCTCAAAATGTCACCGGGTCACGGTTTCTTCTGGAGTTCGGCAGCAAGCGAATTCTAGTGGATTGCGGGCTTTACCAGGAGAGGAAATTCCAGGAGCGAAACTGGGCTCCCTTTCCATTTGATCCGGCTTCAATCGATGCTGTTCTGCTGACGCATGCTCACCTCGACCACTGCGGTTTGATCCCCAAGCTGGTTCGTGACGGTTTCAACGGAAAAATCTACTGTACCGAAGCGACGGCAGATATAACCGAGATAATTCTGCTCGATTCTGCCCATCTGCAGGAAGAAGATGCTGCCTACAAGAAAAAGAGGCATGAACGGGAAGGCAGAAAGGGGAAATATCCGGAAATACCTCTGTATACTACGAAAGATGCCGAGGCATCCTTATCGCATTTCTACGGGGTGGATTACCGTCAGATTATTGACCTGGGGGACGGTATAACAGCCGTATTCAACAACGCCGGACATGTTCTTGGTTCGTCGACAATAAAGATAGCTTTCAACGTCAATGGAGAGAAACGTACCGTTATGTTCTCAGGAGACCTCGGCAGAGATGACCGCCCGATTCTGAACGATGCCCATGAGTATACCGATGTCGATTATGCAGTCGTTGAATCAACCTACGGTAACCGGGTTCACGAAGAACCGAAGGACGTTGGGAAAAGTCTTGAGGAAATAATTAACAGTACATGGAAGCTCGGTGGAAACATCATCGTTCCCAGTTTCGCTCTCCAGAGAGCTCAGGAAATCCTTTACTATATGAATGAACTGGTCAGAGAAAACAGAATTCCCGATATTCCGGTTTTTCTCGACAGTCCCATGGCGATAAAGGTTACGCAGGTGTTCAAGAAACACGGTGACCTGTTCGACAGTGAAATGGCGAAACTGATGCGTGAAAAGAAGTCGCCGTTCGATTTTCCGGGTCTCAAGATGACGCAATCGACCGAAGAGTCGAAAGCTTTGAACCGTATGGAAGGAACGAAGATGATTATTGCCGGTTCAGGAATGTGTACCGGCGGAAGAGTCAAGCATCACCTGGTAAATAATATCAGCAACGAAAAGAATACCATTTTGTTTGTCGGCTACCAGGCAGTGGGAACGCTCGGAAGAAGTATTGTCGATGGACACAAGCAAGTCAGAATTCTGGGGCAGCAGAATCCGGTTCGTGCCCGTGTCGCGGAAATCAAGGGTTTTTCAGCTCATGCCGACCGGCAGGAACTGCTCGAATGGTTAAATGGTATCAATCCGAGGCGGGTATTTGTCGTGCATGGGGAAGCGGAAGCCGCCAGGGAATTCGGGAAGTTTCTCAGGGAGCAGAAAGGCTGGAAAGTCAATGTTCCCATATTTAAAGAAAGAGTCGTGCTGGATTAACAGGTACGAGGTGGCAGGTCAATGGCGAATTACGAAATCAATGAACTGGCAAAAGAAGAATCATGGCGGATGTTCCGCATTATGGGAGAATTTGTCGAAGGATTCGATACCCTGTCCGGCATCGAACCGGCCGTCACGATATACGGCTCTGCCAGAACATCACCAGACGAAGAAGTATATAAGAAAACCGAAGAGATAGCCTATCAACTCGGCAATCTCGGGTACGCTATATTTACCGGCGGCGGGCCCGGAGTGATGGAAGCGGCCAACAAGGGTGCTTTACGGTCGCAAAGTATGTCAGTCGGGTTGAATATAGAATTGCCTCATGAGCAGTCATTGAATCAGTTTACCAATCTTTCCGTCACATTCCACCATTTTTTTGTCCGAAAGGTGATGCTGGTCAAGTACGCCAGCGCCTTCATCTGCATGCCGGGCGGTCTGGGAACAATGGATGAAATGACTGAGGTTCTTACCCTTATTCAAACGAAGAAAATCAAACCATTCCCGGTTATTCTGGTTGATAGTCATTACTGGAAAGGGCTGCTGGACTGGTTCAGTGACGTTATGCTGAAGCGAGGTAACATATCGCCGGAAGACATGGACATTCTCAGGGTGTGTGATGAAATCGAGGAGGTTATCGACATCGTTCAGGAATGGCACATCAGACACAATATTACCGGCAGTCCGGCCGTTACTCAACCGTAAAATACGGCTAAGGGGTATCGGACACCGGTTTTGCTGCCAGCCATTCGCCGGTTAACCGAAGAACGGGAAGCTTGAAATCATAATTCTGCCTTCTCAGCGGAATCATGTCGACGACATCAAACCGGCACATCTGAAGTGTGGCTTCCAGGTTCAGGCAAGCCTGAACGGCAAAGTTCCCGCTGCCGCCGGCCAGGCACAGCCCGATTGCCGATATCCCGGTTGTAAGAGGTTTTTCATTAAAGGCGGTCACTCTTCGCAGTCTGTCCAGAAACACCTTCATACTTTCACTCAGGTCTTTGAAGTATACCGGAGTGGCGAAGACGACAACATCCGCTTCTCTTATTTGTTCAGTTACCATCTGAAAATCATCTTTGATGACGCAACGGCCTTCTCTCCGGCAAATTCCCCAGCCGTCGGACTCACACTGCCGGCAGTGCTCCAGCCGCATTTCCGTAAGAAAGACGGTTTCGGTGACAGCGCCGGCTTTTTCAGCACCTTCGATAACGGCTTTGATGGCACCGGCCGTTCGGCCTTGACGGTTTTTACTTCCGGAAATACAGAGAATTTTCATAACGTCTCCCGATGTTGTGAGTGTGTGCGCATGTATGTTTACTTGAATGTGTCATAACAGATGATATCCGTCATTGCTTTCCTGTCTTTCGGCCGGCCGGCGTCATCAGGAAAACCAAGGGTAAGAAGCGCAATTATCTTGCATTTTCCGGGGACGTTCAGGATTTCACGGGCTTTGTCCTGCTGGAAGGCACCTATCCAGCAGGTGCCAAGTCCTTCATCGACGGCTGCCAGCATCATGTGGTCGACGGCAATCGAAAGGTCGACGGGTGCTCCGGGGACGCCACACATCATCATGTTTTCGGGAGCGGTAGCGACCGCGGCGATGATGACCGGACAATTACCGACATGCGCCTGCCCTCCCGAAGCGGCGCCGAGTTGTTTGATTTTTTCTTTGTTCCGGACAACCACGAATTTCCAGGGTTGCCGGTTAGCGCCTGACGGCGCCATGCGGGCAGCTTCGAGCACGGCATTCAACTTATCTTCTGGTACAGGGGTATCCTTGTATCCGCGTATGCTTTTTCTCTTCAGGATGGCTTCTTTCACTTCCATGTTCGTCCTCCTCTGCGACAATCCTACTCAGGGTACCACAAGGTTACACTAATCCCGGAGGATTTTTCAATATTTTTATTTTGAGGAGAAACATCGGTAAAAACACCGAAGGCGAACTATTGACAGGAAATGTAACATGATTGTAATATATGGTATACGGCAACCAATTGCCGTATAAAACAAAAAATGAGATTGGATACTATTCAAGAGCGGAAAAACAGATACCTACCGCTGAGGAATTTCAGGAGGCAGCAATAATGGGAAGAGTGTATGTTAATGAAGATGTTTGTATCGGTTGCCGGTTGTGCGAAGTGTACTGCAAGCTGGAACACTCTGCGACCAGAGACCTGGTTAAAGCGATGAAACGTGAATCACCGGCGCTGCTGCCCAGACTTAGGGTTGAAGAAAAAGGAGAAATTTCATTTTCAACCCGGTGTCAGCACTGCGAAGACTCTCCCTGTGCCCGCGCCTGTATTACCGGAGCGCTGACCTATAACAGGGAAAAAGGAATGGTGGAATTCGATGAAGAGCGGTGCGTCGGGTGCTGGACCTGCGTCCTTGTCTGCCCTTACGCGGCCGTGAATCGGGATACGCTGAATGGGAAAACACTGCGGTGCGACCTCTGCGGCGGTGAGGAAATACCTGCCTGTGTGCGGAATTGCCCAAATGAGGCTCTTTCCTATCTCGAAACAACAGTATCTCAGCCCATAGCAGGGTAATATCCCGGTATCGTTACCAGAGTTTATGTGAAATATACGGTCGATAAAAGGAAACAGGACATGATTGCAGTCATCGATTACGGAGCAGGAAACATCCGAAGCGTGGTTAACGCTGCCGGTAAACTTGGTTTTGATGTCACGGTTACTTCGAATCCGGCGGACGTTCTGGCTGCAGAGAAGGTGGTTTTACCCGGTGTCGGTGCTGCTGCCGATACCATGAATGCTTTAAAGGAAAAAGGGCTGACCTCAGTGATTCGACAGGTCATTGCCGAAGATAAACCGTTCCTCGGCATCTGCATCGGCCAGCAGATACTGTTCTCCGGTACCGATGAAGGCGGCTGGACCGAGTGTCTGGGTGTGTTCTCCGGCGCGGTACGCCGGCTGGCGGGGGGGGTGAAGATTCCCCATATGGGATGGAATCAGGTTCGGCAGACGATTGACCACCCTGTTTTTCAAGGAATACCGGATGAAGCCTGTTTCTATTTTGTTCACAGTTACTACGCTGTTCCGGAAGACCGGAAGCTCATTGCCGGAGAAACCGACTACGGCGTGGTGATAAGCAGTGTCATTACGAGTGGTAATTGTATTGCAACGCAGTTTCATCCCGAGAAAAGCGGTGAAGCAGGGCTGCAATTTTTCAGTAACTTTTTACGAGACGTTCAAAATTCCTGATTAAGGGTGGTGCGACATGGCAGAAAGCAAAATGACGAAATACCTCATTATCGGTAATTCAGCAGGCGGGATCGGTGCTGCGGAGGCGATTCGCGAGGTCGATACGACCGGGAAACTGACAATCGTTTCCGATGAACCGTACCCTGTGTATTCTCGTCCTCTGATATCGAAATATCTTGGGAAAGGGTATCCGCTGGATAAAATTCTGTACCGACCGCGTAACATGTATACGAAGAACAACATCAGCACTGTCCTTGGAGACAGGGTAACCGGGGTGGATTATGCGGAACACACCGCTGATCTTGAGAGCGGAAGAGTACTTTCCTGGGAAAAGCTTCTGCTTGCCACCGGGGGTAAGCCAATCGTTCCCCGCATGGAAGGCCTTGGGTTGAACGGTGTCTTTACCTTTTCCTGTTTGAGAGATGCGGAAAGAATCGATGAGTATCTCCGGCGCTATTCCAGGAAACTGAATGTCGTTATCATAGGCGGTGGTCTCATCGGTGTCAGTGCCGCCGAGGCGTTTACTCACCGGGGAGTCGGGATTACCGTTGTCGAAATGAAAGACAGGATACTGAATACCCTGCTCGACCCGGAAGCATCGGCGATGGAAGCTTCCTCACTCAGAGGTGCGGGCATCGAAATTGTGACCGGGGGCACGGTGATACGGGTTAACAGCAATGTTTCGGGCAACGTTGCCGGTGTCAGTCTTGATAACGGACGTGATATTTCCTGTGACCTTGTTGTCCTGGCAATCGGTGTCTCGCCGCGCATCGACCTTGTTACCGGAAGTGATGTGAAAACTGACCGCGGTATCCTTGTCGACCGAAAAATGGAGTCCTCCGTTAAAAACGTTTATGCATGCGGTGATGTTGCTCAGGCTTATGACTTTATCTACGGCGAAAACCGTCTCACGCCTGTCTGGCCGAATGCATATCAGGGAGGCAGGACAGCAGGTTTGAACATGGCAGGTAAAAGGTCGGAGTATCCCGGCGGCACAGCTTTGAACTCGATGAATTATTTCGGAATGGATGTTGTTTCAGCCGGCATTACGGTTCCGCCGGATGACAGTTATGACTCAGTGGTTTCGAAGCATGATGGAATCTACCGGAAAGTCGTTACGAAAGACGGGATAATCGTGGGTATGCTCTACATCAACGATATTGCGATGTCGGGTATTGTGTATAACCTGATGAAAGATCGGGAGAATGTCCAGTCCTTTAAAGACGTCCTCGTTTCGGACGGCTTCGGAATCATCTCTCTCCCCGATGAAATACGGAAAAAGAAACTGGCGGTTCCGTCTCACCTTGCTGAAGATGTTATTACATCGGTAGAAGAACCGGAGGCGGTTATTGCGGGAGAATGAGGCCGTAATAGAAAAGGATTGATACAAATATAGCAGAATCAGGAGCGAACGATGTTCAATTTAAGCAGAATAAACAACATTCATAATGACGATAAAGTAATCGATGCCTGTTCTATATTCGGAGCCATGGATACGACCGGAAAACCTTTTTCAGGCGAGCGGGTTATCAGAGCGATTGCCAACATGCATGACCGCGGTAATGGGCTTGGGGGAGGATTTGCCGTCTATGGTTTATACCCGGATTATGCCGAGCAATATGCTTTTCATATCATGTATCTGAGCCGGAAAGGTAAGGATGCTACCGAAGCACTGCTCCGCGACCGGTTTATCCTTCAGCATATGGAAGAAATACCTACCCGGCAGACTGCGGCCATCACCGACCCGCCGATGGTCTGGCGTTATTTCCTCGATGTCGATGAATCGAAAACCAACGGGAAACAGCCGGACGATTACGTGGTTGAACGGGTGATGGAAATCAATACCCGGGGTGAAGACAGTTTTGTCTTTTCGAGCGGTAAAGACATGGGTGTTTTCAAAGGGGTAGGCTTTCCGGAAGAAATTGCCGACTATTTCATGCTCGAACAGGTTGAGGGGTATCTCTGGACGGCGCACGGACGGTTTCCGACCAACACCAGAGGCTGGTGGGGAGGAGCGCATCCTTTTTCTATCCTCGACTGGACCGTCGTTCACAATGGTGAAATTTCCTCCTACGGCATCAACCGCCGGTACCTTGAGCAGTTCGGTTATCTCTGTACCATGCAGACCGATACCGAGGTCATTGCGTACGCAGTTGACCTGCTGATACGGAAGCATAATCTGCCGGTTGAAGTCGCTACGGAAATCCTGGCGGCTCCGTTCTGGAGCGATATCGAACGGATGCCGGAAAGCGAGAGCAGCCGGGCAACTGCCTTGAGGCAGGTTTACGGCAGCCTTCTGCTGAACGGCCCTTTTACCATTATCATTGCTCATCAGGGAGAGATGATTGGCCTGACTGACAGAATCAGGCTCCGGCCGCTGACCGTCGGCGAAAAGGATACGATGGTTTATCTTTCCTCCGAGGAAGCTTCAATACGGCTGATTTCGCCCGATCTTGACAGAGCCTGGATTCCTGTCGGCGGACAGCCGGTTATTACGAGATTGGAAAATAAGGTAAAACTGCCGGTATAACCGGAGAAACAGGATAGTTGTCATACCACAATGTTAACGAAGAGAATTATTCCCTGCCTGGATGTGAAAAACGGACGTGTCGTTAAAGGCATCAATTTTACAAGATCGGAAGAGCGTCGTGTAGGGAAAGAGTGTAGGATAGGGTGTTG
>CAYSQK010000048.1:8661-10224 GCA_964433075.1 uncultured Dehalococcoidales bacterium | reverse complement strand
ATTTTTATCACTATACCGAAACAGTAAATTACGCATAATGGTGACTAATGGTTGTAAAAAAAGAATAGCAAAAGAATAGCAAAATAGTCAATAGAATTGAAATATTTATCTAACCCTACTGCCATCTTATATTTATCCTTGGTGGGATATGTCCAAAAGGGATACCTATTGTCCTGAGTATAAATCGAGCGTATAATAGGCGTAATCAAAAGGACTTCTTTTTAACAACCTGTCTATGGGATTACATAAGGAACTGCTGGACGAATACTACAATCAATAGCTTTTTTGAATACTGATTGGAAGGCGGGAACGGTATAGAGATATTCGACAACATCAATAAAATCGTTAAAGCCGACATGGAAGGTTCCATAGAAAAAGGGAGCCGTCTATCCGTTGCTGCCGCCTGTTTCTCGATATACGCCTACCAGGCTCTCTCCAAGCAGCTTAATGATATCGAAGAACTTCGCTTTATCTTTACATCCCCTGCCTTTGTTACTGAGAAAGCTGCTAAAGAAAAACGAGAATTTTACATTCCCCGCCTCAATCGGGAACGAAGCCTATACGGTACCGAATTCGAAGTGAAACTCCGAAATGAGCTAACGCAAAAAGCCATTGCCCGTGAGTGTGCAGAATGGATACGACAGAAGGTAAAGTTTCGTTCCAATACAACGGGTGGCGGTATCGATTCGCTTCTTGATATTACCAATGCCGATAATGGTGCTTCCTATACGCCAATGAGCGAATTTACCACGGCTGAACTTGGTTTGGAGCGCGGCAACCATATTACCCATTCTGTAATAAAAATTCCTCATTCCGAAAGCAGACAACTTATTGAGAGCTTTGAAAAAGTGTGGAACGATAAATCTCTACTGCAGAATGTCACCGATGAAGTGATTGATAGCATTTCCACTGCCTACAATGAAAACTCACCGGATTTTCTCTATTTCGTTACTCTTTACAACATTTTTAGTAATTTCCTCGAAGATATATCAGAGGATGTGCTTCCCAATGAAGCAACCGGCTTTAAACAGAGTCGAATCTGGAATATTCTATACGCATTCCAGAAGGACGCGGTACTTGCCATCATCAATAAACTGGAAAAATACAACGGTTGTATCCTCGCCGATAGTGTAGGACTTGGTAAGACATTCACCGCTCTCGCCGTCATCAAGTACTATGAGGACCGGAACCGCACAATTCTTGTCCTATGCCCCAAGAAGCTGACGGATAACTGGAACACCTTCAAGGATAATTACGTTAATAACCCCATTGCCGGGGACAGGCTGAATTACGATGTCCTTTATCATACTGACCTGTCCCGGACTCATGGCAAATCAAACGGGCTTGACCTTGACCGCCTGAACTGGGGCAACTATGACCTAGTAGTCATCGATGAAAGTCATAATTTCCGCAATGGCGGCGAGGTGTACGGAGAAGATGCAAGAGAAAACCGCTATCTGCGACTCCTAAACCAGGTGATACGCACCGGTGTAAAAACCAAAGTATTGATGATTTCTGCAACACCAGTCAATAACCGTTTTATCGATTTACGTAACCAGCTGC
>CAYSQK010000048.1:6913-8651 GCA_964433075.1 uncultured Dehalococcoidales bacterium | reverse complement strand
CTGCAGCTTGCTTATGAGGGCAACCAAGCGTTCATCAACGATAAGCTCAATACCTCAAAACCGATTGAAGAAATATTCCGTAACGCCCAGCGAGTATTCAACGAATGGAGCAAAAATAAGCTGGAAGAACGGACTACCACGAATCTGTTAAATAAACTGGATTTTGACTTTTTTGAAGTGCTTGATAGTGTGACGATTGCCCGGTCACGTAAGCATATTGAAAAATATTACAACATGAGTGAAATCGGTACTTTCCCCACCCGTCTCAAGCCTGTTTCTCTGCGACCGAGCCTGACTAATCTTGGGGATTCCATCAATTACGACCAGATATACGAACAACTGATGATGTTGAATCTCTTTGTTTACATGCCCACCGCGTTTATTTTTCCGAGTAAGGTGCATAAATACGTGGATGAATCGGTAAACATCAATCGGGCAGGCCGGGAGCAGGGTATCCGCCGCTTAATGAGTATAAATCTTCTGAAGCGATTGGAAAGCTCCGTCTATGCTTTCAGGTTGACCCTTAAAAGGATAGAAACACTCATCAATACCACCATTGCAGAAATCAACTCTTATGAAGCGGGAGGTTCCGCTGTCATTGATGCAAGCGAACTCGATGATTATACCGATTTCGATGATGATGACCAGAATACGGATTATTTCACGGTCGGGCGCAGGGTAAAAATCGACCTTGCCGATATGGACTATAAGTCATGGCGCGCCGAGCTGCAGAGGGATGCCGATACTTTTGGATTGCTTGGTTTAATGGTTGCTGATATTACCCCCGAACATGACCTGAAACTTCAAGCTCTTTTGAAGCTCATCACCGAAAAAATTGAGAAACCTTTAAACGACGGTAACAAAAAGGTACTGATTTTTTCCGCCTTTTCAGATACGGTCAACTATCTCTACGAAAACGTCAGTACCTTTGTCAAACAAAAACATGGTCTGGATACTGCCATGATTACCGGTATCGTCGACGGAAGAACGACCATTCCGAAGTTTCGCGCCACCTTGAATAATGTGCTGACCTGCTTTTCACCTGTATCGAAGGATAAAGACGTACTCATGCCGGATTCATCTGACAGCATTGATATTCTTATCGGAACCGATTGCATTTCGGAGGGGCAGAATCTCCAGGACTGCGATTATTGCATAAACTACGATATTCACTGGAACCCGGTTCGTATTATTCAACGGTTCGGGCGCATTGACCGTATCGGCAGCCGGAATGCAGTTATTCAACTGGTAAACTTTTGGCCGGACCTGAGCCTCGACGATTATATCAACCTTAAGAATCGTGTCGAAACACGTATGAAAATTTCCGTTATGGCAGCCACAGGCGATGATGATTTGATAAATCCAGAGGAAAAAGGCGACCTTGAGTACCGTCGAGCCCAGTTAAAACGCCTCCAGGAAGAAGTTGTTGACCTCGAAGACATGTCAACTGGTATTTCAATCATGGACCTGGGATTGAATGAATTCCGTCTTGATTTGATTGATTACGTAAAAGAACATGGTAATCTGGATAAAGTTCCTTTTGGCCTTCATGCCGTCGTCCCGTCTGATGAAGAATGCCCGCCAGGAGCAGTGTTCATACTTAAAAATATAAACGGCAGAGTGAATATCGACAACCAGAACCGTCTTCACCCATATTACATGATATACGTTGCTGACGGAGGTGATGTTGTCTGCAACCATCTTTCACCTAAAGAAATGCTTGATAGTCTGCGTTTTC
>CAYSQK010000048.1:0-6903 GCA_964433075.1 uncultured Dehalococcoidales bacterium | reverse complement strand
GGAGAGAAACGAGCCGGTGCAGGACCTCTGTCGCGTCTTTAATCAGGAAACAAAAGACGGCAGAGATATGAGAAAATATTCTGCCTTGCTGGGCGACGCAGTCCACTCCATTATCGATGTTAAAGATAAAAGCGATATAGATAGCCTCTTCAGGGCGGGTGGTACTTCGGCTCTGAATACGCAGATTGACGGTTTGAATGATTTTGAACTCATCTGTTTTTTCGTGATAAGGAAGCAAGACTAATGATAGACCTGCCTGATTCGACACTATTCAACCGGCGTATACCAAAGCAGAAATTCTACGAAAACATTACCGTTTCGGCCGCGTTGAAGAGGGTATTTATCAACCAGATACAGCAGATAACCTGGCGAAATAAAATTGCTCCGTCAACAGTAAATCTGACCGAAGGTAAAACGGTAAAGGAAATAGAGGTTATTGCTATACGGCTCAATCAGCGCAGCCTGGACAAAAAAGTGCTGACACAGATTGACAAGGAAATACCTTATCACCTTCTCTTCCTGCTCGAATACGGTGACGAGATGCAGGCGTGGCTCAGCTATAAAGAGGAGAACCAGGTAAAAACAGGAACGTTCAAAGCCGGTACCTATTACCATACCGACTGGGTCAGGGCTGATAGTATGACTCTGAAACTTGATGGTCTGAACATGGACACGGTTTATGAAAACCTGCTTCGACAGATTGCTGACGGGAGTCTTGATACGGCCAAGGATACAGGTATCAGGGAAGCCGTCAGTCTCGATGAACAGCGGCGGAAACTGCAAAGGGATATTAGCATTCTGAAGAACCGGGTATGTAAGGAAAAACAGTTTAACCGGCAGGTGGAACTGAACGAAGAGCTGAAGAAATTACAGTCTGAGTTACAGAAGTTGTTACATACGGAGGAAATACAGCATGGATAAGCCGAAATTTGAAACAAAGGATTTAACATCGGAGAACGTAAAAAAAATAACCGAGATATTCCCTGAGGCGATAACCGAAGGGAAGATAAATTTCGATATGCTCCGTACTCTACTTGGTGATGAGGTAGCTGGTGATGAAGCTTATGAGTTCACCTGGGTGGGAAAGCGCGAAGCAGTTCGGGAAGCGGGAAAGCCAGTACGTAAAACCCTGCGGCCTTGTGTCGAGGAAAGCCGAAACTGGGATACGACCGAAAACCTCTACATTGAGGGCGACAACCTCGACGTGTTAAAGCTTTTACAGGAAAGCTACCTGGGCAAGGTCAAGATGATTTATATAGACCCACCCTATAATACGGGGAACGATTTTTTATACCATGATAATTTCCGTGCTGACGATGAAGAATACGATGAGCAAATCGGGATGTTCGATGAAGAGCGTAATAGGCAGTTTACAGAAAACAACGCGAGTAACCCACGCTTTCATTCAGACTGGTGCAGCATGATGTACCCTCGTTTGGTACTAGCACGAAATTTGCTACGTGAAGATGG
Source organism: uncultured Dehalococcoidales bacterium (assembly GCA_964433075.1). Taxonomy (GTDB): domain Bacteria; phylum Chloroflexota; class Dehalococcoidia; order Dehalococcoidales; family UBA2162; genus MGML01. The sequence goes on along the minus strand of CAYSQK010000048.1, from coordinate 5,433 downwards.
GGTAATTTTCATAAGCATAGATGAAAATGAAGTTTCAGCAATGCAGCAGATATGTAACGAGGTTTTTGGTGCAGCAAATTATGCGGCTACATTCATTTGGACAAAAACATCAACACCGCCTGCACTTGCTTACAAATGTCGAAAAACAGTCGAATATGTTTTAGCTTATGAAAAAAAGTGGACTCCACAAAAATATTTTGGCAGTATGATAGACAATGGAGATGCACCACTCTTAAATACAGGGAATCCAATAAAAACCCTTATATTTCCCAAGGATAGTGTTCGATTTAATTTCGTTAAAAATGGAACTATCAGTACAGGAGAAAAAGATAAAACTATACTTGAGGATGATATTCAGGTTGAGAATGGCCGTAATAAAAATTCATTTAGATTGACGGGGCAATTTAAATGGGGACAAGATATGTTGAATAATGAGGTCTCCACTGGCACATACTTCCTAGTTAAAACTGAAAGATTTGCCATTAGATTTCAGAGGGTTGGAAATGATGACGACTTTAAGACACCGACTAACTTTATGAATATTGAACTTAATAAAGCAGCTGGTATAGGAACAAACGAAAGTGCTGTAAAGGAACTTGAACGATTGCAGCTTGGTCAGTGTTTTAATTATCCAAAGCCTAGTACTCTTATAGAAGCACTTTGTTCTATAGCATGTAAATTCGACCCTGATGTATTAATTCTCGATTTTTTTTCCGGTTCTGCCACTACTGCACATGCTGTTATGCAACTCAATGCAGAGGATGGAGGAAAACGTAAATTTATCATGGTACAACTCCCCGAGGATACAGATGAAACGTCTGAAGCATATAAGGCAGGTTTCAAAAATATCTGCGAAATCGGCAAGGAGCGCATCCGGCGCGCTGGAGATACAATAAAAGGCGAAAATCCCTTGACAACCGCTGACCTCGATATCGGTTTCCGGGTCCTTAAACTCGATGATACGAACATGGAAGATGTCTATTACGCTGCCGGTGATTACACCCAAGAACAGCTCAGGCTGATGGTCTCCAATATCAAGCCTGACCGAACGGATATGGATTTACTCTTCAGTTGCCTTCTCGACTGGGGCTTGCCGTTATCTTTGCCCCATACCCACGAAGCAATAGAGGGAGTGACAGTGCATACTTACAACGGCGGCGACTTAATTGCCTGTTTTGCCGAAAACGTCAGTGAGAAAGTCGTAAAAGAAATAGCCAAACGGCAGCCTCTTCGAGCTGTATTTCGTGATTCGGGCTTTGCTTCTAGTCCTGCGAAAATCAACGTTGAAGAAATCTTCAAACTGCTGGCGCCGAATACGAGTGTCAAGGTACTTTAAAGGGATTACGCGATGGAACTGAAATATAGACACCAGAAATTCCAGGGCGACGCAGCAAAAGCGGTTTGTGACGTCTTTGCCGGGCAGCCCTACCGGACAACGAACTATATGGTAGATACCGGGTATGACCCCAGTGGAACGATGCCCCTTTGGGCTGGAGAGGTTGGTGGTTTCGGTAACACGCCTATCGTACCGGAACTGAACAGCGCCAAAATCCTTGAACAGATACAGAAATTACAACGCCTGTATCAAATAGAACTGTCCTTGAACCTGGAAGGACGATATAACCTGACCATAGAAATGGAAACGGGCGTCGGCAAGACCTACACCTACATCAAGACAATGTATGAGCTAAACAAACGCTACGGCTGGAGCAAGTTTATCATCGTCGTACCCTCTGTTGCCATCCGTGAGGGTGTCTACCAATCATTCAAAGATACCGAGTCACATTTTACTGAAGAATACAGCAAAAAGATACGCTACTTTATTTATAATTCCGCCCAGTTGACCGAGATAGACCGGTTTGCCTCTGACAGCAACATCAACGCCATGATTATTAATTCCCAGGCGTTTAACGCCCGTGGTAAAGAGGCACGACGCATTTATATGAAGCTTGACGAGTTCCGTTCTCGGCGCCCGATTGATATCCTGGCAAAAACGAACCCGATACTGATTATCGATGAACCGCAGTCTGTCGAAGGGGAAGCGACAAAGGAGCGCCTCAGGGAATTTAACCCTCTGTTGACGCTGCGCTATTCAGCTACCCACCGCAAAGACAGCCTCTATAACATGATATATCGCCTCGATGCCATGGATGCTTATAACCGGAAACTGGTCAAGAAGATTGCGGTAAAAGGTATCTCCTCCTCGGGGACAACCGCCACCGAGGGCTATGTGTACCTGGAGAACATAAATCTTTCAAAAGGAAACCCGACAGCAACGATAGAATTTGATATAAAAGGGAAAACCGAAGTTCGCAAGGTACGGCGCACCGTGAACGAGGGCTATAACCTGTTTGCCCAGTCGGGTGAATTGAACGAATATAAAGATGGCTATACTATCCTGCGGATAGACGGACGTGATAGTTCTATTGAATTTACGAATGGTAAAAAACTCTACGCAGGTGATGTTATAGGCGCCGTCAGCGAGGAACAGTTACGGCGTATCCAGATACGGGAAACGATACTCTCCCACTTTGAACGTGAACGGCAGTTGTTCTACAAGGGTATCAAGGTCTTGTCGCTCTTTTTCATCGACGAAGTGGCGAATTACCGGCAGTATGAATGCGGACAGGCGATGAATGGCCGATATGCAGATATTTTCGAGGACGAATACAAAGAGATTCTTCAAAACCGGGAAACCGGGCTGGGTGAGGAGGATTATACCGCCTATTTGAATTCCATTGCTGTTGCCGATACCCATGCCGGGTATTTCTCAATCGATAAGAAAAGTAATAATTTTATTGACAGCAAACTGGGCGACCGGAAAGAACGCACCTCCGACGACATCGATGCCTATGACTTGATAATGAGAGATAAAAAACGCCTGCTTGACCGAAAGGAACCGGTCCGTTTTATCTTTTCCCATTCCGCTCTGCGTGAAGGTTGGGACAACCCGAACGTATTCCAGATATGCACCCTGAAACAGAGTGGGAGTGATGTCCGCAAGCGCCAGGAAGTGGGGCGTGGCTTACGGCTTTCCGTTAACCATGATGGCGAACGCATGGACACTAATTTACTGGGCGAAGATGTGCACAATATCAATGTCCTGACAGTGATTGCCAGTGAGAGCTATGACAGCTTTGCCAGAGGTCTCCAGTCTGAAATCGCAGAGGCTATTGCCGACCGCCCCCAGAAGGTGACTGCTGAACTGTTCAAGGGCAGGGTAATCAGGGATGAAACCGGCGCTGAGCAGGTAATAGATGATGATTTAGCTCAGAGTATTTATGAAGGACTTATCACCAGTGGGTATGTGAAAAAGGGGATTCTCACTGATAAATACTACGAGGATAAAAAGAATGGAACAATTGAAGTTGCGGAAGAAGTTGCTGATAGTGCCACCGATGTTATCAAAATCCTTGACCTCATCTACGATAGCAAAGCTCTGAAACCGGAGAACGCCCGCTGTAATAACGTGGAGTTGGCTGTTGATAAAAAGAAACTCGATGGCAAAGAATTCAAGGCTCTCTGGGAAAAGATAAACTCGAAGTCCGTGTATGTTGTTGATTTCGATGAAGATGAACTCATCGAAAAGGCTGTTACTTCCCTCAATAAAAACCTGCGGGTGCCAACGATATACTTCAAGGTTGAAACCGGCGAAATGACCGCCATAGATTCTAAAGAACAATTGAAAACGGGCGAGGCAATGGTACAGGAGAAAACAGCTTCATATTCCGTAAAAGCCAGCGCAAATAACAATGTAAAGTATGACCTCATAGGTAAAGTTGTTGCTGAAACCGGGCTAACCCGAGCGGCAGTGGTAAAAATACTGACGAGGATTGAGAAGATTGTATTTGACCAGGTCGTCAACAACCCCGAAGAATTCATTATCCGTGCTGCCTCGATAATCAACGAGCAGAAAGCGACCGTTATCATCGAACATATTACGTATAATAAGCTGGATTCGGTGTACGATACCACGATATTCACCGAACCGACGCTGAAAGGTCAACTCGGCGTAAATGCCATGGTCGCAAAGAAACACTTGTACGACCATATTTTATATGATTCTGAGAATGAAAAACAATTCGCTGAAAAAATAGATACTGGAGCTGAGGTTGCCGTCTATGTAAAATTACCGAACGGCTTTTATATCAGTACTCCGGTCGGCAAATACAATCCCGATTGGGCTATCGCCTTCCTTGAAGGTATGGTAAAGCATATCTATTTTGTAGCTGAAACGAAAGGTTCTATGTCCTCCATGCAATTACGTATGATAGAGGAAGCTAAAATTCATTGTGCCAGGGAACACTTTAGGGCAATAAGCACTGATAATGTTGTTTATGACATAGTGGACAGCTATGAGTCTCTTATGGAAAAGGTGATGAGATAAAAGTTTTGCTTATTGCAGGAATATGTGTAGATGGTGTTTTAAAAACGTTCCATTTAATTTTTTGTGTTTACGGTTAACGTACTGGATTTAAAAGGCTGCGGACGTTTTAGGTAGAATCTTATCTCTCAGATTTTGAGGGATAAATGCCAAAAGTAAATCATGAATGGGCACTTTTTATTTTGCCTGTTGCTCCCAATTTCTTCCTTGTTCTTTAATTTCAGTTTCTTTTTCCATTTGACCTTGTGCCCTTTCTATCAACCTTGAAAATAACTTTTCGCCAGCGTCTTTTTGGGCCGAAGTCAGTTCACGTTCCTCAAGAGTAAACGTAACTCTGGGCTGTTTATTACGATTATCTCTAGATTGTGTCATATTTAAAGTATAGCATAATCAAAAATATGAGAGTTTTATGCTGTGGCAAACGCTAAATATATTTAAACTATTGCTTATTAATCATTCCTATTAACCTATTTCTTGGAATCAATATTTTTCTTCCAAACTTTACGCTTGGTATCTCACCGGTGTTAATCATCTCGTATGCTTTACTTCGACCGATACCTAGTAATTTAGTGGCCTCATCAACTGTTAGGGTAAGCTTTTGATTTTGTTGAAGGTAAATAACGGTATCATTGTCAGGAACTACAGAACTGTGTTTGTTAAGTTTGTTCTTTTCTTCGATGTAGGCTTCGGCGAGAATTTTTGCGATGAGATGAATGGCTTCGTAGAGTTGTTGAGATTGAATTTGTTCAAATATGGCCATAATTTCCTCCTTGTTTAATACGTCGATATTGCAATGAAACATCCGAATAATAAATATCATCAACACTATTGTATGAAAATAGATGTAAAAGACAAGGCCGCCTATTCGTTGAAGATAAATATACGGAGAGAAATTTTTACTTCTATACTTCAATTGGATGCTAAATCCCACTACTATGCCCCTGGGACACTCTGTAACCGATTTTCAGCTATTACAAAGAGGCTCGGACTACAATTCTACAGTCCTATCTACTTTTTGGCTTAATTGGGGAGTATACTGGAATTCCAGA
>CAYSQK010000047.1:0-10264 GCA_964433075.1 uncultured Dehalococcoidales bacterium | reverse complement strand
GTCAACCATATACGCTCCGGCGTACCCGTCTTCAGGAATCCCGACGGCTTTCCCGTAACTCTGGAGGTACCGGGCATAGAGTGTCCGGTAAAAGAGATTCATCTGGTTTCCGGCATCGTTGAAGTAGTATTCTTTTTCGACCGTGTATCCGGCAGCGGAGAGGACATTAGCGAGAGCGCTGCCGAGAATGGCGCCGCGGCCGTGCCCGGCGTGGAGAGGGCCGGTGGGATTGATACTGACGAATTCGACCTGGACACGCTTGCCGTTACCGACGCCGATGGTGCCATAGTTCTCCCCGGCGGTGAGGACGGCTTCAACCTGCGAGGACAGCCATCGTTCGCTCAGGGTGAAGTTAATGAAACCTGGAGGTGCGACTTCGACACTCTTCAGTTCGTCGCCTTTTTCGATGAAAGAAACGATATTCTCAGCAATAGTCATCGGCCTCGACTTCGCCGGTTTCGCCAGTTTCAGCGCCAGACCGGAGGCATAATCGCCGAACTCCGGGTTCTGGGGTTTTTCGAGGTACATTTCCGGGACATCGAGAGGAGGCAGTTTACCGGCTTCAATCGCTTGTTCCACTGCCTTCCGAAGTTTTTCAGCCAGCTCTTTTTTTACTGCAAGAATGTCCGTTGTGCCAGACCTCCGATGGTATTTGTTAATTGATTCAGATATTACCCTGCAGGAATAATCTCATCATCATCTATCAGGCTCTCGATATACAACTCAATTGCTTCCCTGATATTAGCCAGAGCTTCTTCCCGTGTATCACCTTCACTGATACATCCGGGGAGCAGAGGCACAGTGACGGTGTATCCGCCCAATTCGTTAGGGTCAAGCAGTACCCTGTATTTCCTTACCATATTTGCCTCCATGCAGGAGTATCTGAATATGGAAATTATATCATAAAGGTGAAACTGAGAGTAGCGAAGGGAGGAATGAGTAGTGAGTAGTGAGGAATCGGGGGAATATTATTGGTGGGTTACGTTCGCGGACAAACTAACCCACCCTACAAGTGGGACAGAAAGGAGGAATTTATCATTAAACCAATCCCAGTTCACCCTTCATGTATCTGATGAAATCATCGAGTGAAGCGGTATCAACGAATTCATATGCTCCCCTGCCGGAATAGCCATCAAGCGCACCGGAAACGAGTTTTCCAAAGCGTTCGGGAAGGTTGTTTATCGCCCACTCCCCGCCTTCCATTTTCGAGGTGATGCGGCGGTCTTTGAAAAAAGCCAGAATACGGAAGAAATTGAGAACGACATAAACCGGGTCTTCCTCGTGCGGTACGTTTCGACAAACTGCATCACCAGTTTTCTGACCGGTTCAGGGCACGTTTCCCAGCCGTATTGCCCGTTCAACTCACGTCGCCGGCTTCCTGCAGCCATACCTTCTCCATTGCCCTGACGAGGAGTTGATGGTCAGGGTGTTCAAGGTTACGGTCTTTTTCGAAGAGAATGAGCGCTTCGCTGCGGGCGACTTCAAGAAGACCGACATCCGAAATCTTCGCCATCCTCAGGTCAGGCATGCCGCTCTGGCGGGTGCCGTAGAATTCACCCGGCCCGCGCAGTTTCAGGTCTTCTTCAGCCAGTTTGAATCCATCCTGGATATTTTCGATTATGTCAAGTCTTGCCCGGGCAACCTCGGAGGGGTTTTCGGCGAGGAGCATGCAGTAACTCTGTTCGCTGCCGCGACCTACCCTGCCGCGGAACTGGTGGAGCTGGGAAAGGCCGAAACGGTCAGCGCTTTCCACCATCATGACCGTCGCATTCGGGACGTCGATACCTACCTCGACGACGGGTGTCGCAACGAGGATATCGAACTCGCCGGAGTAAAACCGGCGCATGACATCTTCTTTTTCGGAAGCGGAGACCTTCCCGTGCAGGAGTCCAAGCTTCAATTCGGAAAAGACCTCGTGAGAAAGGCGCTCGTATTCGATAGTGGCAGCCCGTGCCTGGACGGCTTCCGATTCTTCGATGAGAGGACAGATGATGAATGCCTGGCGTCCGGCGGCGACCTGTTTCCGGATGAACTCGTAGGCGCTCAGGCGCTGGGACGGTTTCAGCCACCTCGTCTTGATGGTCTGCCTGCCCGGCGGAAGCTCGTCGATGACGGAGAGATCGAGGTCGCCGTAGAGCGTCAAAGCGAGAGTCCGGGGAATCGGGGTCGCCGTCATGACGGCGATATGCGGATTGAACCCTTTCTGACGGAGAGCGGAGCGCTGTTCAACACCGAAACGGTGCTGCTCGTCGATGACGGCCAGTCCCAGCCCACCGAATTCAACGTCTTTCTGAATCAGGGCATGGGTGCCGACGGCAATATCAGCAATCCCTTCCCGTATTACTTTGTGTATTTCTCTCTTCCGGGCAGCATTGACGGCGCCGGTCAGCATGGCGACGGTAACGGGACGGGGCAGAATCCCGGAGAATGTCCGAAGGTAATTCTCTTCTGTTTCCGCCTTGCCGGCCCCGGCAAGGAGATTGCAGATGGTCGAGAAATGCTGCTCGGCAAGGATTTCGGTGGGGGCCATAAGCGCTCCCTGGAACCCGGCAGCTACCGCCATGAGCAGGGCAGCCAGAGCAACAACCGTCTTGCCGCTGCCGACGTCGCCCTGGAGGAGGCGGGACATGGCGGTCGGACGGCCGATATCAGCGAGCATTTCCCTGAGCGCCCGTTGCTGAGCGCCGGTCAGTGCGAACGGCAGCGATTTCAGGAACGTATCGAGCACCGGCCGGTCGGTCAGAATCGGCCGTGCCGGCTGACTTACCTGCCAGTCGAGTTTCTTCCTCAGGACACCGAGCTGGAGGAGGAACAGTTCATCGAAGGCCAGCCGCATCCGGGCACGGTCTTTCAGCATTTCGTCATCAGGAAAGTGCGCCTGGCTCAGAGCAACCGGGAGAGGCAGCAACTGCTGACGCTCCCGTATCTCATCGGGAAGATAGTCTTCGACCTGCCATGCCCAGCGGTCGACGACCTCTTTCATGATATTGCGCACCTGCCGGGGGCGCAGCCCTTCGGTTAACGGGTACAGCGGCACAAGCCGGCCGACATGAACCGTATCTTTATCCTCGGCGAATTCCCACTCCGGCGACTGAAAAACGTGTCTTCCCTGAAACAGGCTGACTTTACCGCTGATGATGATACGGGTATTGACGGTAAGCCGTTTCACGAGGTAGGGGTTGTTAAACCAGACAACCCGAACGTTCCCGGTATCGTCACCGACAGTCGCTTCGGTACTCCGCCGTCCGCCGGGTCTCGTTTCTCGTGCTTCCCAGACGTTGGCGACAATCGTTTCCTCGCTGCCTTCGGTGAGCTGTGATATCGATTTCGTCTTCGAGTAATCGATATGCCGATTCGGAAAGTAGTACAGCAAATCCCGCACCGTATGCATGCCCATTTTGTTGAAACGGGCGGAGAGCGTGGTACTGATACCCTTCACAACGGTTACCGGAGAATCGAGCGACAATGTTTCCGTTTTTTTTGCCGAAGCAGTCCCGGCATCAGTTTTTTTCGTAACGGGAGCAGTCGCCGGCTTCGGTTTCTTTTCTTCGCGGCTGATTCGTTCGAGGTCGGCGACGAACGCAAGAATGCTTTCGATGCACTCTTTTCTCTCGGCTGCCGTCATCGCCGAATAGCCTGTCCCCTGCCGGCTGAGTTTCCGGACACGCTTCAGCGTGGTCGGTGAGGTAATGGACTGAGCAACACTGCCCGCCCAGTTTCTGAGAAACGAATCGAGGCCGCCGATAACCGCCGAGTCTCTGTACCCTTTGTCAGCTTCCAGTTTCAGTATTTTGCGTAAAGACTCAGCGTCGAAAGACACGAATATCCTCCGTTAGAGGTACCTCCAAAGCCATCAGCCGAAAACCCGTCGGTCTAGTCGCCGCTTTCCAGAATACCGAGGGCAATCGCTCCCGGTCCGCTGTAGACGCCGAGTACCGGACTGACTTTGGTCCGGAAGATGCGTTTGTTGTTGCCGGCAAGAAGAGGACGGAGCCTCTCTTCCAGCTTATCACCTTCGGTGGGATTGGTGGTGTGCTCGATGGCGATTTCCGCGACACCCGGCAGGGACTGAACGTAACTGACAAGGTAATCCATACCGGCAACCAGCGAGCGTTTTCGGGCAAGCGGCGCCATTTCGCCGTCCTTAATCGTCAGAATCTGCTTGATAGACAGCACGGACCCCATCAACTCTTTCGCCTTACCGATTCGCCCGCCTTTTGCCAGATACTGCAATGTATCGAAATACACTGCAAAATGAGCACGGTCAAGCGAGCGGTTGACGTATGCAACCAGTTCATCCATCGAAGCCCCTCTCCGGGCTTTTCTGGCGGTGCTGATGGCGATGAGCCCAAGGCTCATGGCGACTTTCTGGGTATCGATAACTTCGATGCGGGCTTTCTTATTCACCATCGTTTTGGCACTCAGGGCGGACTGATAGGTACCGCTCAGCTTACTGGAGGCATCGATAACCAGTATCTCGTCAGTCTCTTCCAGCAGTTTGTTGTACGTCTCGGCAAACAGGGCAGGCGTCGGCTGTGTCGTCGTCGGCCATACCTTGCCGTTGATGAGCCGGTCATAAAACTGCTCCGAGGTAATGGTCACACCGTCGAGATAGCTGTCATGACCGAACAGCACCGTCAGGGGTACGACGGTAATATCGAATTCCCTGGCGATTTCACTGGTTATATCGGATAAACTGTCGGTGACAATTTTTACCGTCATCAAGCACCTCCGGTTACTCTATGGAAACGATATAGTCATAGTACGGCTGTCCACCCTTCACGACTTCGACCTGAAGCTGAGGATACTGGACACGGATACTCTCGCTGATAACAGATGCTTCTTCCTGAGTGGTATCGGCACCGTAGTAGATGGTGACGATTTCACTCTGGTTCACGTCAATCTTGTCCAGCATCTTCCGGAGAATATCCTCGGAATCTTTCCCGGCTGCCAGCAGTTCACCATCGAGAAGTCCGATGGACTGTTTCTTTTTTATACTGAGTCCGTCAAGCTGGGCTGCCCGGACGGCACGGGTTATTTCAATGGTTCGCACCTGCGACTGAGCATCCTTCATCAACCCGGCGTTGGTTTGATAATCCGCTTCATAATCGAAAGCGAGAAGCGCCGCGACACCCTGCGGTATCGTCCGCGTCGGAATAACTTCAATCGTCTTGTCGGTCAGCGACTTCACCTGCTCGGCGGTGAGAATGATGTTCTTGTTATTGGGCAGAATAATCACTTTATCGGATGACACCGCCATAACTGCCTGGAGAATATCCTTGGTACTGGGGTTCATCGTCTGACCGCCAGGGACGATAGCTGTCGCTCCGAGGCTGGTGAAGACTTCGGCGAGCCCGTCGCCGGCGACTACCGCCACGGTAGCGGTATCAACGGAAAGGGACTTCGATTTCTGTAATTCCATGAAATCCCGGTACTGCTCATCCATGTTCCTGATAGAAACCTGGTGAATGGTACCGAGCGATGTGGCATAACGGACAACCTTGCCGGGGTCGAGGGCATGAACGTGAATCCTGACGGTTTCGGCATCGCCGACGACAATCAGCGAGACGCCCTCTCTCTTCAACCGGGTGCGTATCTTTTCGGTATCGAGCCCGGTCCCTTTCAGCATGAATTCAGTACAGTAGCCGTAGGGAACCTCATCTGCCGGACTCAGCTGCTGAATTCTGACCGGCGTGGGAATATTACTGGTAATCATCTGCGGTTTGCGGAACTGCATCTGTTCGGCTTCGCCTCTCAGATACCGCAGCGAGCCTTCGAGGATGGTGTACAGACCCTGCCCGCCGGAATCGACAACGCCGGCTTCTTTCAAAGCCGGCAGGAGTTCGGGCGTGTTGGCGACCGATTCACCGGCACCGGTAACGATGGCTTCCATGACCGCAATCATTTCGGTAGTACCGTTTTCGAGGGCTTTCGCCCCGGCCGTTCCGGCATCCCTGACCACGGTCAGGATAGTTCCCTCGACGGGATTAGTGATACCTTTATAGGCGACGACAGCCGCGTTTTTCAACGCATCGACAAAATCAGCGGCGACCATCGTCTTTTTATCGACTAGACTTTCAGCGACGCCCCGCCATATCTGGGACAGGATAACACCGCTGTTACCCCTGGCTCCCATGAGGGCTCCTTTGGCAAAAGCTTTGGCTATTTCTCCGAGGCCTGTCGCCGTGGTTGCGAACGATTCGTCGACACTCGAGCGCATCGTCAGCAGCATATTCGTTCCCGTATCGCCATCGGGCACAGGAAACACGTTCAGTGCATCTATGTCCGAAGAACTTTTCTCAAGCCAGGAAGTTGCCGTCGAGAGCATCTCCCTGAATTCCTTACCATTTACTGACTCAACCTGTTTCATCAATTCCTTCCTTGTCAATTATCTCCGGGCTTATTCAATTACGTTCAGTATATAACCGGACAAACCGACTTCACACTATCAGTCCTTGCCAAATCTCCGAAATATATGATAGTATGTTAGAAGCATATTACCTAAATTTAAAGTAACGGTCAAGGGGAACACAATTGAAGTGTCAAATTTGCGGAAAAACGCCACAATTCGGCCATAATGTAAGTCATTCAAAACGACGGACCAACCACATGTGGATGCCGAACATCCATCCGGTGACAGTGAACGTCGAAGGTCAGCCTGTAAAAATGACGCTGTGCACACGGTGCCTGCGCTCCATTAACAAACCGCCCAGAAAACAGAAACAGACTGCGGAATAAAAGCCGCTTCGAAAACAAACCGGTAACGAACAGCCCTGGATTCATACTCCAAGGCTGTTTCTTATTTTACGTATTGCTTCTGCGACAGAATCGTTCCCGTTAAAGACCGCCGCGCCGGCGACAAGCACATCAGCCCCGGCTGCCACCGCTTTCGCCGCCGTTTCGGTATTGATTCCGCCGTCAACTTCAATTTCCGTATCGAGCCCCATGAGGTCGATAGTTTCACGGACAGTGCTTATCTTGTTGAGTGTGCCGGTAATGAATTTCTGACCGCCGAACCCGGGATTGACCGTCATAATCAGAACGAGGTCAAGGTCGGGTAAAATATCCTCCAGTCGGTCGACCGGCGTGCCCGGATTAACCGAAGCTCCGGCTTTCTTTCCCAGCTCTTTAATAGCCTGAATGGTACGGTGAATGTGCGGGCAGGCTTCGACATGGACGGTAATGATATCAGCCCCCGCCTCGGCAAATTGCCTGATATAGTCACCCGGACGTTCAATCATGAGGTGAACATCGAAGGGAATGGAGGTAAAAGGGCGAATCGCTTTCACAACCGCCGGACCGATGGTGATGTTCGGCACGAAATGGCCGTCCATGACATCGATATGTATATAGTCAGCTCCGGCTTCGGCTGCCGCCGCTACCTGCTGGCCGAGTTTTGAAAAATCAGCCGAAAGTATCGAGGGAGCTATCTTTATCGTTTCTTCTCTATCAGGCATCAGCGTTCACCTCGGTATGTTTTCCCTGCCGGTTTCAACCGCAGCCGCCGTCTCGCTTCCTTCAAAGCCTGCGCCACCTGCGCCGGGGCGGTACCGCCGGGATTATTCCGGGCAGCCAGTGAGGATTCGACACAGATTGCTTTCACGTCATCTCCGAACAGCGGAGAGAATGTTTTATACTCTTCAACGGACAGTTCGTTCAGGTCCCGGCCGTTCTGAACGCCGTAGCTCACAAGCCGGGCAACGATGCCGTGGGCATTCCGGAACGATTCACCTTTCCCGACCAGGTAATCGGCGATGTCCGTCGCCAGGATGAACCCTTCGCCGGCGGCCTGTTTCATGACCCGTTCGTTCACCTTCAGGGTAGCCAGCATTCCGGTGAAAACCCCGATGGTGCTGTGGAGGGTATCGACGCAGTCAAAGAACCCTTCCTTGTCTTCCTGAAGGTCGCTGTTATAGGCGAGCGGCAGCCCTTTCATGGTCGTCAGAAGCGCCATCAGCCGGCCGTAGACCCGCCCGGCTTTGCCGCGTGAAAGCTCGGCGACATCCGGATTCTTCTTCTGCGGCATGATGCTGCTGCTGGTGGCGTAAGCATCATCGATTTCGATAAAGTTGAATTCAGCCGTCGACCATAACGCCAGTTCTTCAGCGAACCGCGAAAGGTGCATCATGCATATAGCGGCGGCGGATTCGAATTCGAGAAGATAATCGCGGTCCGATACTGCATCCATGCTGTTACGGCTGATGCGGCTGAAACCGAGCTCTTTCGCCACCGATTCACGGTCGATATCATACGCCACGCCGGCCAGGGCGCCGCTGCCGAGGGGCAGGACGTCTGTCCGCGCCATGCACGCCTGAAATCGCTCGACATCACGCCCCAGCATCTCGAAGTACGCCAGCAGGTGATGAGCCAGAAGTACCGGCTGAGCCCGCTGCATGTGCGTGTACCCGGGCACCGCCGTCTGTGTGTGCTTTTCAGCCAGGCCGAGCACGGCTTTCTGTAGATTCCGAATCAGTGACACTGTTCTTGTCAGGGCCTCTTTGGCATACAGGCGGGTATCGACCGCCACCTGGTCATTTCGCGACCGGGCGGTATGGAGCCGCCGGCCGGCTTCGCCGATTTTCTCGATGAGGGCAGCTTCGATATTCATGTGGATATCTTCATATTCGGCCTTGAACTCGAATTTTCCGTCTTCTATATCGAGGAGGATTTCTCCGAGCCCGCCGATGATTTTCGAGGCTTCGTCGGCACTGATAATCCCCTGTTTGCCGAGCATGCGGGCATGGGCGATGCTCCCCCGAATATCATAGGAGGAGAGACGCCAGTCGAATGATATCGAAGCAGTAAATTTCGCCGCCGATGCGTCAGCCTGTTTCGAAAACCGGCCGCGGATAGTGCTCATGAATTGTTCCTATTCCTTCGGCCCGGTGATACTCAGCGGACCTTCTCCGTCATCACCAAGTAACTGCACCTGGGCCTGGTTTTTGACCGGCAGTCCCCAGAGGTGAATAAAGCCTGCCGAGGCACTCTGGTCGAACTTGTCGCCTTTATCATACGTTGCCAAACTGAGATTGTAAAGCGCTTTGGGTGATTTCCTTCCCGCAACCGTCGCTTTTCCTTTGAAGAGCTTCATTCTGACCTGGCCGGTCACGTACCGCTGAGAGCTGCGGATATAGGCAGAGATATCTCTGTTCAGTCCGCTGAACCACATGCCGTTATAAATCAGGTTGGCAAATGTCTGTTCAACCTTCTGTTTGAAATCGAGCTGGTCTCTCGAAAGCGTCAGCGCCTCGAGGGCCTTGTGGGCTTCGATGAGGGTCATGGCGGCCGGCGCTTCGTAAATCTCGCGGGATTTGATACCGACAACGCGGTCTTCGATGTGGTCGATTCGGCCGATGCCGTGCGAGCCGGCGATATCGTTGAGCCGGGTAATCAGGGTAACGCCGTCGAGTTCTTCCCCGTCAAGTGAAACAGGAATGCCTTTTTCGAACCCGATTTCTATATACTGAGGTGTATTCGGAGCTTTCTCGGGCGAAACGGTCATGGTGAAGGCATCCTCGGGCGGTTCAGCCCACGGGTCTTCGATGGCACCGCATTCGATGGCTTTACCCCAGAGAGAGACGTCTATCGAGTAGGGACTCTTGACGGTGATAGGCACCGGAATCCCGTGCTTCTTCGCGTATTCAATCGACTCCTCACGGGTCATGTTCCATTCGCGGGCAGGGGCAATTATCCTGATATCCGGAGCGAGGGCATTGATGCTGACCTCGAACCGAACCTGGTCGTTTCCTTTCCCGGTACAACCGTGAACAATGGCGGTAGCACCGGATGCGAGCGCCTTATCGACGAGCAGTTTCGCCATCAGCGGGCGGGTGAGAGCGGTCGCGAGCGGGTACTGCCCTTCGTACATTGCATTACCCTGGAGCGCCGGAAAGAGGAAGTATTTGACAAGGTCTTCCTTGGCGTCGACGACGACCGATTCAACAGCGCCGATTTTCAGCGCTTTCTCGCGGACGGTCGTGAAGTCTTTTTCGTTACCGACGTCTATATTGACGGCAATCACCTGATAGCCGTATTTTTCCTGAAGCCATTTGACGAGGACCGATGTATCGAGTCCTCCGCTGTAAGCCAGTACCACTTTTTCTGCCATTATCAAGTCTCCTCGTTTATTATACGTAGAATCGTTTATTCTTTATTTCATCCCACCGAGTACCCTGTCGAGAATACCGAGCGCTTCGTCGGCTTCTTTTTCGGTCAGTATCAGCGGCGGAATGAGACGAATCGTATTCGCTTTCAGTTTATTGAC
>CAYSQK010000046.1:0-10287 GCA_964433075.1 uncultured Dehalococcoidales bacterium | reverse complement strand
CCTGATCTCCACCGTGACAGGGTGGCATGTTAGACCGCTACACCACGGGGCCGTGAGACTGCTGCCCTGAACGATTCAAGGACAGTTACCGTAAAATTCTATCAGTTTCAGGCACAGCTTGTCAATCTGTCTGAAGATGCGTTATGCTCTGCCGTAATCGTCTTCCACCCTGACGACATCATCGAGTTCGGGTGTGGATACCTCGAGAAACATCGTGTCTTCCAGCGCCGTAAACCGGTGCTTCGTGTTCGGCGGCAGTCTGAAACTCGTACCGGGAAGTGCCTCCGTTTGTACCATTGTTCCTGTTGAGTCCGCAATCTCGAGCAGGGCTTTCCCTGATTGTATATACAGTGATTCATCTTTAACCTTGTGGTACTGGAGACTGAGCCTGCTTCCCTTCTTTACGAATAAAACCTTCCCGGCGTAGATGGGCGAGAGGGCGAAGAGCAGTTCGTAGCCCCAGGGTTTTTCCGTCTTTTTCGGCAGATTACTGTCATTCATGATTGTCCTCCTTGCCTCGAACTCCTGCCAGGGTGCGTCCGGCTTCGAGGAGTTTTTCAACCTGTTCGGGAGAACTGCTTTCGGCATAGATACGCAGGAGCGGTTCCGTACCGGAAAATCTGATAAGAAGCCAGCTTCCGTCAGTGAAGTGATACCGATAGCCGTCAGCCGTATCCGTGCTTTTCACGGAAAGACCACCGAGTTCTTTTGAGCGGTCGTTTTGCACTCGTTCGATAATGGCTTCCCGTTCGGCAGCCGGAAAGTGAATATCATTCCGGTTATAGTGATAGACGCCGGTTTTTTCATA
Source organism: uncultured Dehalococcoidales bacterium (assembly GCA_964433075.1). Classification (GTDB taxonomy): domain Bacteria; phylum Chloroflexota; class Dehalococcoidia; order Dehalococcoidales; family UBA2162; genus MGML01. The sequence goes on along the minus strand of CAYSQK010000046.1, from coordinate 9,479 downwards.
GAGGAAATCGATAAGCTGCGAAGGAGTTTTCCCTGTTTTCACCATGAAATCGAGGAAATACAGGGCTGCCAGGATACCGTCGCGTTCGGCAACGTGTCCTCTGAATCCATATCCCCCGCTTTCTTCACCGCCGATAAGAGCGTTCTTTTCAAGCAGAAGAGGAGCGATATTTTTAAAACCGACCGGTGTCTCTACCGTTTCGACCTGATAAAGCTTTGCCAGAGTATCCAGCATGACGGAAGTGTTGACGGTTTTGCCAATCAGTCCGCGTTCTCCCCGCACATCGAGCAGGTACAGCGCCAGCAGGGAAAAGACCTGAAGGGTCGTGAGAAACCGGCCGTTTTCATCGATGATACCCAGCCGGTCGGCATCGCCGTCGGTGGCTATTCCGATATCTGCCTGTCGTTCTTTGACGGCGGCAGAGAGTTTGTGGAGGTTTTGCGCAATCGGTTCCGGTTGAATGCCGGGGAAAGAAGGGTTGCGTTCATTGTTGATTTCGTAAATATCGGCAGAGCCCCCGGAGAGAAGCCCTTTCAGGTACCCTGAACCGGCTCCGTACATTGAATCGACCACTACCTTCAGACCGCTGTCCCTGATGGATTGCAGGTCGACCAGTTCAAGGATTTTTTTCGTGTAGACGGGCGTGAGGTTGAAATACTCGACCAGGCCTTTGTGAATTGCTTCCGGAAGCGGTATGAAATCCGGCACTCCTTCACTGAAGAAATGGTTGACGTACCCTTCGATTTTTGCCGTAACTTCACCGGTGACACTGGCACCGTTCTCTGACTTCAGTTTCAAACCATTCCAGGCTGCCGGATTGTGACTGGCAGTAATCATGATTGCTCCGCCGGCCTGTTTGGCGGTGACGCCGTAACTGACGACCGGAGTAGGGACGGATACCGGGCTTAAAAACGTTTTGATTCCGTAGGCTGCGGCCGTCTCTGCTGCCGCGGCTGCGAAATCTTCGGAAGCGAAACGGGTATCGTAGCCGATGATGAGACCCCGTTCTGCCAGCCCGGCTTCTTTCAGGTAGGCTGCAACCGCCCGGGCGCAGATGCGCACGTTATCGAAGGTGAACTCTTTGGCGATAATTGCCCGCCAGCCGTCAGTCCCGAATTTGATTGGATTTTCTTTCATTTTCCTGCCCTTCCACTTCCGGTATTATACAAAATAAAAAGGGGGGTTCAAACCCCCCTTTTTTTGTCTACGAAGGAAACAGCGCTATTTACCGAAAGCTTCTTTTCTGAGGAGTTCGGCTTTATCCGTCTTTTCCCACGGCAGGTCGAGGTCGTGGCGGCCGAAATGGCCGTAGGCGGCTGTCTGCCGGAAAATGGGTCGGCGTAAATTGAAATCGCGGATAATGGCACCCGGCCTGAGGTCGAAGTGCTTCATGACGAGCGATTCAATGACATCGGCGCTTACCTTTTCTGTCCCGAAGGTTTCTACGGCAACGGAGAGCGGATGAGCAACCCCGATAACGTAAGAGACCTGGATTTCCAGACGGTCGGCAAGTCCGGCAGCAACACAGTTCTTAGCGATATACCGGGCAGCGTAGGCTGCGGTGCGGTCGACCTTCGTGGGGTCTTTTCCGGAGAAAGCCCCGCCGCCGTGACGGGCGATGCCGCCGTAGGTATCGACGAGGATTTTCCGTCCGGTAAAACCGGTATCCGAAACCGGCCCGCCGATAACGAATCGGCCGGTGGCATTGATGTAGAATTTCGTATCATCTCTCAGATACCTCTCGGGGATAATCGGGCGGATAACGTGTTCGATGATATCTTTTTCCAGTTTGGCATGGTCGACCTCGTCATGCTGGGCAGCGATGACGACATTGGTGACTCTCTCGGGAATCCCTTTGCGATATTCAACCGTAACCTGAGATTTCCCGTCCGGCCGCAGGTAGGGGAGCGTCTTGTCTTTTCTGACTTTGGCAAGCTGCCGGCTGAGCTTGTGAGCAAGTGATATGGTCAGCGGCATGAACTCGGGTGTTTCGTTGCAGGCAAACCCGAACATCATGCCCTGGTCGCCGGCTCCGATGGTATCAAGGTCGTCAGCTTTCCCTGCTTTTGCTTCGAGCGATTTACTGACGCCCATGTCGATGTCTTTCGACTGCTCTTTGATGCCGTTTATCACGCCGCAGGAAAGGGCTTCGAATCCGTATTCGGGGTTGTTGTAACCGATTTCGGCTACAACCTTCCTGACGATGTTCTGGACATCGATGTAGGTGCAGGTGGTGATTTCACCGAGCACCATTACCAGTCCTGTGGTTACTGCCGTTTCGCAGGCGACCCTGCCGTTCGGGTCTTTCTCCATGATGGCGTCGAGAATGGCATCAGAAATCTGGTCGCAGACCTTGTCCGGATGCCCTTCGGTAACGGATTCCGAAGTTAAGAGGTATTTTTCTGCACTGCTGAATCTGGTCGTCATTATTTCCCCCTCCTATGTTCCTTCCTGCCAGCTGTTCAGGTATGTTTCCTGTTCAGCGGTGAGTGTGTCAATGGTAATGCCCATCGATGCAAGTTTCAAACGGGCTATTTCTTTATCGATATCTTCCGGTACCGAATGGACCTCAAGTTCAACCTTTCCCTGATTTTTCACCAGGTATTCAAGGCAGAGTGCCTGATTGGCGAAACTCATGTCCATGACGCTTGCCGGATGGCCTTCGGCAGCGGCGAGGTTAATCAGCCGTCCTTCACCCAGCAGGAAAATTTTCTTCCCGTCTTTCAGGGCGAATTCTTCGACGAAAGGTCGAACCGTGCTGCGGGTCTTCGACAGCGCTTCGAGCGCCGGGATATTGATTTCAACGTTGAAATGACCGCTGTTGGCGATGATTGCTCCGTCCTTCATTATCTTGAAGTGTTTATCATCGAGGACGTGCTTATCACCGGTGAGGGTGATAATAATGTCGGCGACGCGTGATGCTTCCATCAGCGACATCACCTGGAATCCGTCCATGGCGGCTTCGAGTGCCCGTACGGGTGATATTTCGGTCACAACGACGTGGGCACCGAGTCCCTTTGCCCGCATGGCGACTCCCCGTCCGCACCAGCCGTAACCGCAGACGACGACGACCTTGCCGGCCCAGAGAATGTTCGTGGCCCGGGTTATCCCGTCGATGGTGCTCTGTCCGGTGCCGTACCGGTTATCGAAGAAATGTTTTGTCTGGGCGTCGTTCACAGCGATTATCGGGTATTTCAGCTTACCTTCGTTGGCAAGACTATGTAGCCTGATAACGCCGGTAGTGGTTTCTTCGGTGCCGCCGATGACGTTTTTAATAAGGTCGCTCCTCTTCGTATGGAGCTGGGTAACAAGGTCGGCTCCGTCATCGACCGTCAACTGAGGATTGTGTTCAAGAGCGGTCGTGATATGTTTGTAATAGGTTTTATCATCTTCGCCCTTGATGGCATTCGTTGGTATGCCGAATTCGACGAGCGCCGCAGCAACATCATCCTGAGTACTGAGAGGGTTCGATGCACAGAGCACCAGTTCGGCGCCGCCTGCCTGAAGGGCAAGCCCGAGATTGGCTGTTTCCGAGGTGATGTGGAGACATCCGGAAATCCGGATTCCTTTGAGCGGTTTTTCTTTACTGAATCGTTCTTTGATAAGTTTTACTACCGGCATTTCCCGGGCAGCCCATTCGATGCGCTGTTTCCCGAGAGCAGCCTGGGACAGGTCTTTTACGTCATAATTTGATTTCGAGGTCATTATATCTCCTTAAAAATAATGTGGGTGTCCAATGAGGATATTGTTCGTCACGGTTCGGGCGGCGGTGCCTCTTCTTTATTCATACTTGCTTTGCGGCGGCCGCCTTTGTTGATGCGCGGGTTTTCCGCGGGGCATTTGTCGAGGGGGACAGGACAGTCAAGGCACGTATCCCTGCCGTATTCTTTGCATCCGTCTATCCACGGCACGTCACCGTTGAACTGCCCGTGGAGGGGGTGCTTTGTACTGTCTTCTTTTGAAGGTCTTCCTGCCTTACTCATCTAAAAGGTTATTTCACACATTGTAAATAATTACCGATATTATAGCACACGGTATTCCGTGAAATTATGCTGAATATAAAAAGGTATCGACTATTTTTATAATACCATATTTACCTTATAGCCTGTTGTCCTGATAAGGAATGGCACTGTATTTGCATTGTTAACATATATATGATTCCGCAAGTTCGAAACACTTCGAGGCAATGTCAACGAGGGATGCTGTCTGTTCATCGGTGATACCGGGCGTTTCCAGTTTCATGCTTTCCAGTCGTCCGCTTTCGCATGCCCGGTAACATTTATAGAAGTTGATGATGCGCGGCAGATCTTCGTCACCGGTTAATGCGGCGTACGTGTCTTCCAGTTCCCTGGAAAGGTCGTGCCTGTCGTACCGGTCAAGGTCGAAAGCGAGGAGGGCTATCTCTGACGCGGTGTCGCAATATCTCAGGCTGTCGTTGAATTCAATACAGTCGAATATAAACACATCGCCGTTGATACAGATATGCTTTGCCCGTATATCGCCGTGGCAGTCGCGGATTTTATTATCGGCGATGCGTTCGTAAAAGAGTGCCGTATTATTTTCGATAAACCGGTTGGTATAGTCTTTGATATCCCGGTACCTTTTTTGTGAAATGGTCTTGCTGATGTACCGGATGGTGTTGAGGAAGTTATTTTCGGTATTGGTGAGGATGAATTCCATCACCCCGTAGTCATTGATAGTGCCGTTATTCCCGGCTTTTCCGTGGAACTCCGCCAGTTTCCGGGCGATTCTCTCGACGGCGTCATCAGGTACCTCATTTTTCTGAAGCAGCACGTCCAGCATGTCGGACTGAGGCATCTGCTTCATCTTGACGGCGTATTCGATGGCTTTTCCTTTACCTTCGACCGATATGCCGTTTTTGTCTTCGGTGATAGAGACGGTATCGAGGTAGATGTCAGGGCAGAGACGCCGGTTGAGGACGATTTCACGGTTGCAGTAAAAGCGGCGCTTTTCGAGAGTTGTATAGTCGAGGAACCCGTAATCAATCGGTTTCTTTATCTTGTAGGCATATTCGCCGGTGAGGAAAACCCATGAGGTGGCTTTTTGAACAAGGTCGATATTCGAAGGGGTGCCGGGGTAAAAATCAGGATTTAACAGCGCCTGCGCCAAATCGGGAGGTTCAGACATCACTCTTTCTCTGTCCTCGGTTATCGTTATACTTCATAGTATACATGAAAAAATGATAACAAACCAACCTGACCCCTGTCCGGGGCAGGTTATAATTGACTGCGGAGAAGAACTCTCCCGATTCTGTTTTACCCACTTTTCCTATCAGGCAGACGCCTGGGCGGCTTTTTCCTTGGCCTTCAGTCGGGCTTTATTCTTCTTCTGTTTTTTCAGAGCTACTTTTCTTGCTTTATTCATCTTTGCCTTTATTATTTTTCAATTACCCTGTCCGGTGCGCCTGTACAATGCCCTGACGGAGGCGCAGACGGTATATACTATTGTGTACCGGAATAACGCCGTATTGCAACCCCGGAGGAAAAACTTACCTGAAATACCTGCCCATAATCAGTTTCAGTTTTTCCTTCTGCTCTTCCGGCATTTTCTCCGGAGACGTAACGAAGGCTGTTGCCAGCGCTGAAGCGCAGAGGCAGTCTCGTTTCTCCGGTATCCGTTCGATGCTCTTTTTGATGATGGTTTTCGCCGTATCGATATTATGGTGGAGAATCCCGAGGATGGCATCGACGGTGATACCTTCGGCTGCCCTCCACCATGAATCATAGTCGGTAACACAGCCGATAATAGCGTAACAGATTTCAGCTTCCCGTGCCAGTTTTGCTTCCGGCAGGGTGGTCATGCCGATGATATCGGCGCCCCACGACCGGTACAGCCGTGATTCTGCCCGTGTCGAGAATGCCGGACCTTCCATGACGACGTAGGTGCCGCCCTTATGAACGGTGGCGCCTGTTTCCTGCGCCGCTTCGTAGACAATATCGCTCAGGACCGGGCAGAACGGGTCGGCGAACGGGATGTGTCCGGCAATGCCGTTTCCGAAAAAACTGCTGTCCCTGAGGCGGGTACGGTCGATTAACTGGTCGGGAATCAGCAGGTGTCCCGGTTCGATTTCTTTCTTGAAACTGCCTGCCGAGCAGACGGCGATGATGTGTTCGACGCCAATCGATTTCAACGCGTACATGTTGGCTTTCACCGGAATCTCGGTCGGAAGATAGACGTGCCCACGGCCGTGGCGCGGGAGAAAAGCGACTCCTGTGCTGCCGAGTTTGCCGGTAATGATGCGGTCGCTCGGTTTACCGAACGGGGTATCGATATCAATTTCTTCGATATCCGTTATCCCTTCGATTTCGTAGAGGCCGGTTCCTCCGATGACGCCGATTTTCGCTTCAGGCATGTGGTAACTCCATGTCAATGTTTTTTGTAGGCATCGCTTCGGTGTGCGAAGTAAGCAACAAAGATGACTTTTTCCGTATGGTCAATTGAGTAAATCAACCGGTAGTTTCCGATTCTGTATTTGTACAGTCCCGAATACGGGCCGGTTAACTGCACCTGTTTCGTTTTTTCGAAATTTTCAGAAAGCCATTTGATTTTTTTCAGGACGCGTTGCAGCAGTCGTTTATCAAGTTGCTTCAGGCTGTCTGTAACTGAAGTACTTAACTTGATGCTGTATGTCACTCGAGTTCGATTCCCATATCTTTGGCGAATGCCTCGAGAGGTATTCCTCTTTTCCCTGAACGGTACTCGGATAACGATTCTTCAATCTTCGATTTTGCTTCATCCGTCAAATCAAGGAAAATGTCAGGATCACCGAAAACTTCTTCGAACTTTTCTGAAATTCTTTCCTGGACTATTTCCTCGATTAATACCGTTAACTGGTCCATTGTCTCTTTATCCAGTTTCAGTACCATATTTTATCCTCCGGATTCTTCACAATCATTATACCCGATTTATCGGGATACCTGAATCAGCCGCTTTATTCCTTCATCGAATGGCGCTTGCACGATTCCCTGTTCGGTGATGATGGCTGTTATATACCGGTGAGGGGTAACGTCGAAGGCCGGATTTTCCACCCGGGTGCCGTCCGGGGCTGTCTGTATTCCGGCGAAACGGGTTACTTCTGCCGGATTTCGCTGCTCTATCGGTATGGCGTCACCGGTGGCGAGCGAGATATCTACCGTCGTCGTCGGAGCGGCGATGTAGAACGGAAGACCGTGTTCTTTCGCCAGGACTGCGACCGAATACGTCCCAATTTTGTTAGCGGTATCGCCGTTGGCGGTAATTCGGTCGGCGCCGGTGATGACGCAGTCGATTTTCCCTTTCTGCATCATGTACCCGGCCATATTATCGGTTATCAGCGTGACCGGCACTCCCGCTTTTTGAAGTTCCCAGGTGGTGAGCCGGGCCCCCTGAAGCAGAGGCCGGGTCTCGTCGGCATAGACGCTCACCTTTTTCCCCTGTTCGCGGGCTTTGATAATGACGCCGAGGGCGGTGCCGTATCCGGTCGTTGCCAGAGGTCCGGCGTTGCAGTGGGTGAGTACCGTGAAGCCGTCCTGAATGAGTTCCGCGCCGTGCCTGCTTAAAAGGTCGGTGGCTTCAGCCTCTTTTTCATGAATTTTCATTGCTTCTTCGATGAGGGCTTTTTTCAGAGCGTCCGGGCTTTCACCGGAGTCGGCGACTCTATCCATTCGCTCGACGGCGAAAAACAGGTTTCTTGCTGTCGGCCGTGTTCCGGCAATTGCTCTGCTTACCTCGTGATACTTATGCAGGAACAGCATTTTTTCGGTGGTGGTGATTTTCAACGTGCCGAGAGCAATGGCGTACCCGCCGGCAACACCGATTGACGGCGCTCCCCGTACCTTCAATTCTTTGATAGCCGCGGCAATTTCCAGGTAATCGTCCGTTTCGATGTAGACCTCTTCGAGGGGGAGTTTCGTCTGGTCGAGAATGCGTACCCTGTCACCGAGCCATTCGATTGGTTTAACCGTCATTGTTCTCTTTTCCGTTCCTGCCGGATTTCTCCGTGTTTGCATTATAGGTGTTCATCGTTGCCGTAATACCGGACGTAATCAGTGAAACGGCGGCATCTGCCGCCAGGGGAATTGCCGGTTCGATGAGCTTTTTTTCTTCCGAATTGAAGGTGCTGAGGACGAAATCGATTACCTCATCCTCGGACATGCCTGATGAGGTTCGGAAGGCCGGCGGACGTCCGATGCCGATTCTGATGCGGTTGAAATCAGGACTGCCGACTTCGGCAATAATCGATTTTATGCCGTTATGCCCGCCCGAGCCGCCGCCGCAGCGCACCCGTATCCTGCCGGCAGGTAAATCAAGGTCGTCATGAATAACGATGATATTTTCAGGAGCAAGACGGAGCTTGTTTTTCAGGAGCACCACCGACTGCCCGCTCAGATTCATGAAGGTCTGCGGTCGTGCCAGCATGACCTCTTCCCCTTCGATGACGCCGGTGCCTGTCCGGGCTTTCCCCTGGGTTTTGTTCAGCTTGATTTTGTACCGGTTAGCCAGCCGGTTGACGCACAGAAATCCAAGGTTGTGGCGGGTGAATTCGTATTTTTTTCCCGGATTGCCGAGTCCGACAATGAGTTTCATCTAGGTATCCTTGCCTCCGAGCAGGTCGAGTAACTGCTGTTCGCTGATTTTCGGTGTCTTGTATTTTTCCGCTTGTGCAAGTTTACCGGCGCCGGGTTCGGCGCCGACCACCAGCCAGGCGGTATTCTTCGTCACGTTGCTTTTCGCCGTGCCGCCGAGGGCTTTGATTTTCGCTTCGGCTTCAGGCCGGCCGAATGATTCGAGACGGCCGGTGATAACGAACTCTTTGCCGGTCAGCGGCAGGGTTTCCGCCGGTTTTTCCTCGCGGCTCATGTTCACGCCGGCTTCTTTCAAACGGCGAATGATATCCCGGTTCGTTTCCCGGCTGAAAAAGTCGGTGATACTCTCGGCGATTTTCGGGCCGAGGGTCGGGATTGCCGTCAAACGTTCGGGAGAAGCTTTCATAAGGTCGTCGATGGTATCGAAGACCCCCGCCAGTGTTTCCGCCATTGTTTCCCCGACATGCCGTATACCCAGGGCGGTAATCAGGCGGGCAAAGGGCTGATTTTTGCTTTCTTCTATGGCGTCGAGCAGGTTATCGATACTCTTCTCTCCGAATCCTTCGAGCTCCATCAGCCGGTCCCGCCGGTCTTTCAGGGTATACAGGTCGGCAGCGTCTTTGACGAGGCCTTCTTCGTAGAAGGTGGCGCTCTGCGCTTCGCCGATGCCCCGGATATCCATCGCTCCCCGCGAGGCGAAGAATTCGATTCTCTGGCGTGCCTGTGCCGGGCAGGCGGCGTTCGAGCAGTAATACATTACCTCGTCTTCCGGCCGGATGACCGGGCTGCCGCACTCGGGGCAGAGGGGGTGATTGAATACGTCTCTCTCCAGTTTATCGATGAGCCTGAATTCCGGCCGTCGGTCCGGGTTTTCCCGGCTGTCGGGCGTCGGTC
>CAYSQK010000045.1:0-10300 GCA_964433075.1 uncultured Dehalococcoidales bacterium | reverse complement strand
GCTTCCAGAAACTGAAGATGAAAACGAAACTGGCTTTGGCACTCGGTGAAGGAGCCGGCGGCGAACCGGTTTCAGGTGACCTGGCGAAAATGCCGCACCTCCTGATTGCGGGGGCTACCGGCAGCGGGAAAACCGTCTGCCTGAACACGGTCATCTGTTGTTTATTGTTAAATAACACACCGAATGAAGTCCGGTTCATTATGATTGACCCCAAACGCGTCGAACTGACGTCATTCAAAGGAATTCCTCACCTCGCTGCACCGGTTATCGTTGAAACTGATAAAGCAATCGAAGCTCTTCGATGGCTGGGACGTGAAATGAATACACGATATCAGACAATGGCCGAAGCGAGAGCCAGAAACATCGAAGGATTCAACAAGGGCCGGGAAGGTACTGATAGAATGCCGTATCTGGTCCTTGTTATCGATGAACTTGCCGACCTGATGATGACTGGCGGGGATGAAGTAGAGCAGATACTTTGCCGCTTGGCTCAGCTTGCCAGAGCCGTCGGCATTCATCTCGTCGTTGCCACCCAGAGACCGTCCGTTGATGTTATTACAGGCCTTATCAAGGCGAACTTTCCAACGCGTATCAGCTTTGCGGTCACATCTCAGGTGGATTCCCGTACCATTCTCGATATCGCCGGTGCGGAAAAACTCCTCGGCAGCGGCGATATGCTGTATCTGCCGACCGATGCTTCAAAACCGAAGAGAATTCAGGGATGTTATGTATCCGACCCGGAGACTGACCGACTGGTCTTTTTCTGGAACAATCAACACAGGGAAGAACTTGTTCCTTTATTGAAACTGGATGAACTTGCGCGGGCTGCGGCAGGCAAGAAAGACGATGTTGCAGAAGATTCGCTCATGGAAACGGCGAGAGAGCTTGCCCGCGAACATGACAATATCTCCACCTCGTTCCTGCAAAGGCGGTTGCGCATCGGGTATCCGAGAGCCGCCCGTATCATGGACCAGCTCTCACAGGAAATGGAAGAATGGGATATCCGGGAAGTTGAAGACGAACTTGATGATGATGATTTTGAGTAACAATAAAGAGGGGATAATGTAATGAAGAAAAATCGACTTCGCGAATTACTGAATGAGGGGAAACCGACCTTCGGGACCCATGTTTTATCGCCGTGGCCGGGAATTATTGAAGTCATTGGTTATTCAGGTGTTTTTGACTATGTCGAGTATGTTGGAGAGTATTCGTCGTTTTCTCTCGAAGGCATGGATAACATCGGCCGGGCCGTCGAGCTGTTTCCTGATTTGTCTTCGATGATGAAGGTGGAGGAGCAGACGAGGGGATTCATCGCTGCCCGGGCAATCGATTCAGGTATTCAAAACGTCCTTTTCACTGACGTTCGCTCTGCTGAAGATGTCAAAACCTGTATTCGGATGGTACGTTCGGAAACACCGCAGGCCGGCGGCGTGCATGGATACGGAATGCGCAGGAGCACCGGGTATGGAGGCTATGCGACCCTCGAGGAATGGACGAAAGCCATGGATGACGTTGTTGTTGCGGTCATGATTGAGAAGAAAGGCGCCGTTGAGCATCTTGAAGAGATTCTTTCCGTTAAAGGCGTTGATATGGTTCAGTTCGGGCCAGCTGATTATTCAATCAGTATCGGCAAGCCGGGACAGATGGGAGACCCTGATGTTCAGGGTGCTCACGAAAAGATGATAAAAATGGCTTTACAAAAAGGAGTGCATCCCCGGGTTGAGATAGGGAGCATCGAACAGGCAAAGCCTTTCTGGGACATGGGGGTACGTCATTTCTGCATCGGCTGGGATACCTCGGTAATGGCAATGTGGTGCCGTCAGCAGGGTGAAGGTAAGAAGTCTCTTTTTAGTTAGACATAATACCATGCAAATCGGGTCCGTAACAGGCATTAACAGTGCCGTTGCGGTCAGTCTGAATATGTGGGGGAACATGAATGGAGAAGCCCAGGGTTTTTGTTTCGCGAATAATCAGTGATGTTGCTATTGAGAAGTTATCGAAAGAAGCCGATGTCGAAATCTGGCCGGAAGAACTGCCTCCGTCGTACGAAATACTGACAGAAAAAGTCCGGAATGCGGAGGGATTACTTTCGCTGCTGACGGACCGAATCGATGCTGCCTTGATGGATGCAGCCCCGAAGTTGAAGGTTGTGAGTAATCTTGCCGTCGGATATGACAACATACGCATCCCGGAAGCAACGAAGAGAGGTATCGCTGTCAGTAACACACCGGAGGTTCTTACCGAAACCACAGCTGATTTGGCATTTGCCTTGTTGATGGCGGCGGCCCGAAGAGTTGTTGAAGCTGACAAATTTACCCGGGCAGGGAAATGGAAAACCTGGGGACCGGGGTTGATGCTTGGTCAGGATATTCACCATGCGACGCTCGGTATTGCCGGAATGGGGAGAATCGGGAGAGAAATGGCAAAGCGGGCAGCCGGGTTTTCGATGAGAATTCTTTACTACGATGAATTCCGGCAGCCGGAAGCTGTCGAGAAACAGCTTGGACTTGAAAAAGTGACCACGCTCGATGAATTGTTAACGGAGTCAGACTTCATCAGCCTCCATGTTCCGTTGACTGAGAAAACAAAACACCTTATCGGACGTGAGCAGTTTGCGAAGATGAAACCCACCGCGGTACTGGTAAATTCGTCTCGCGGACCGGTTGTTGACCAGAAAGCTTTGTATGAAGCTTTGAAATCGAACACAATATTTGCCGCCGGGCTTGACGTTACAGAGACAGAACCGATATCACCGGATGACCCGCTGCTGACACTTGATAACGTTATCATTCTGCCGCATATTGCCAGCGGCAGTTACATAACCCGTGAGAAAATGGCGGTGATGGCGGTGGATAATATCATCGCCGGACTCCGCGGTGAAAAACTGCCTGAGTGTGTGAATCCTGAAGTATACGGTAAACAGGGAAACTGAAAGACGCTTCAATACTCTGTCTTCCATGAGCAGAATGGGTTGCGTCTGCCGCAGACGGGCGCAACCCGCCAATAACAACCCGCGAAGAAACGTATGATGACGGTTCTCAGGTAAACGTGGGGTGATAGACGAACAGTCTCGATTAGTACCTATCCGGCAGCTTTTTGTCTTTTACTTTTATCTTTGCGCAGCTTGTTGATGCGTTTTGAGATTGCTTCTTTATAAAGACGGGCAAAACCCTGATTATGTTTTTTAACCTGTTGCTTTTTACCGATAAGTTTTCTTTCCCGGCGTTCCTGTCGTGTTTCTTTGATATTTTCTCGCTCTTCCACTGGATACCTCCACAACATCGATATTTTTTCTGAGTTCAGAAATCCGGTCGCGCAGCAGGGCAGCTTTTTCGAACTCAAGAGCTTTTGCAGCGGTTTTCATTTGTGATTCAAGGTCTTTGATAAGGCGGACGATTTCCTCTTTATCGTCAGGCGTGACAACGTACTCACTGCGAGCTTCAGATACCGCTTTTACCCGTTCGGTAATATCTCGGATGGCTTTTTTAATACTCTGCGGCGTAATGTTATGGGCAACATTATAGTCTTCCTGTATTTTCCTCCGGCGCATCGTTTCGTCGATGGCGGCTTTCATTGACCCTGTTATTGAATCGGCGTACATGATAACATGCCCCTCGAGGTGTCTTGAGGCGCGTCCCATGGTTTGTATGAATGCCCGTTCCGAGCGGAGAAACCCTTCTTTGTCCGCATCCAGTATTGCCACCAGACTGACCTCTGGCAGGTCAAGGCCTTCTCTCAGCAGATTGATGCCGACGATAACATCATATGTCCCGAGGCGGAGATCGCGGAGAATCTCAATTCTTTGCAGCGTATCGACTTCCGAGTGCAGGTAATGGGTCTTGATGTCCAGTTCCGCCAGATAATCTGACAGTTCTTCGGCCATTCTTTTCGTCAGGGTTGTCACCAGACTTCTTTCACCCTTTTCAACCCGCCTTTTTATCTGGTCGATAAGGTCATCGATTTGTCCTTCTGTCGGTTTGATTTCGATAGTTGGCTCCAGCAGGCCGGTCGGCCGCACCAGTTGCTCAACCGTCTGTTCGCTGTGTTCGATTTCGTACGGCCCGGGAGTCGCTGTGGTGTAAACAACCCGGGAAATATGCTTTTCAAATTCATCGAAACTGAGAGGCCGGTTATCCAGTGCTGAAGGCAAACGGAATCCAAATTCAACCAGCGTCTCTTTTCGGGCACGGTCACCCCGATGCATTCCGTTCAATTGTGGTATTGTCATGTGTGATTCGTCGATGACTAACAGGAAATCATCCGGAAAGTAATCGAGCAGGGTTGACGGGGTGCTTCCGGGTGGTCTTCCGGCGAGAGGTCGCGAATAATTTTCAATTCCGGAACAATAACCGGCTTCACGCATCATTTCAAGGTCATAATTCGTTCGTTGTTCGAGTCGGGATGCTTCAAGCAGTTTTCCCTGAGACTTGAGTTCCTTGACCCTGTCGGCGAGTTCGTCTTCAATCAATCGAATTGCCTCGGACATCTTTTCCGCCGAGGTTACGAAGTGTTTGGCCGGATAAATGGCTATTGAATCCATTTCGGAGAGAATTTCTCCTGTTAAGGGGTCTATTTGTATGATTTTTTCTACTTCGTCGCCGAAGAATTCAATCCGTAATCCGAGTTCGTCATACGCCGGTAGAATTTCGAGTGTATCACCGCGGATACGGAACTTGCCCCGGGAGAAATCCATATCATTTCGTTCATACTGCATGTTGACAAGGTTGTGGAGTAATTTGTACCTGTTGTAGGTTGCTCCTTTTTTGATTTCAAGCATGAACTTGTAATATTCTTCAGGTGCGCCCAGGCCGTAGATACATGAAACAGAAGCAACGATTATGACATCCTTACGTTCGAAAAGCGCCCGTGTAGCAGCGTGACGGAGTTTGTCAATCTCCTCGTTGATTTCAGCATCTTTTTCAATGTATAAGTCGGTGCGCGGTATATATGCTTCCGGTTGGTAATAGTCATAATAGCTGACAAAGTATTCGACAGCGTTATGGGGAAAAAACTCTTTGAATTCCTGGTATAACTGAGCCGCCAGTGTTTTATTGTGGCTGATGACCAGGGTTGGTTTCTGAACACGCTCGATGACATTGGCAACGGTAAAAGTCTTGCCGCTGCCGGTCACACCAAGTAATGTCTGGTATTTCAGACCTCTATCGAGACCCTCAACCAGCTTTTGAACTGCCTGCGGCTGATCGCCCGTCATTTGAAAATCAGAAACAATTTTAAATTCGGTCATCGTATTATCAGTATATCGTTAATAGAATATGCGTTTCAATATTTCGCAGGTTTTCCATGATTACCAATATCTCTTTTGTGCTATATAATAGAATCATGCAACAAAAAGAGGACCTTTTAGGTATATTGATTCGTTCGGGTATCGGTTCACGAAGAACTCTGGCGCGGGCAATATTTGAAGGGCGCATACAAGTGAACGGTGTCAAGGCTGACAGTCTTCGTCAGGCAATTGACAGCCGTCAGGATGCTATAACAATCGATAACAGAAAAATAGAACTGCAGCGGGAAAGCTTTGTGTACCTTGTTTTAAATAAACCGCTTGATGTTCTCACATCGGTTACGGATAACCGGGGCAGAAAGACGGTTACGGATTTCATTCCCGAGAAATTTAGGCATCAGAGATTATATCCGGTCGGAAGACTTGACATAAACACCTCCGGCCTGGTTCTGTTAACGAACGATGGAGAGATTACCAACCGGTTAACTCACCCGAAGTATGGGCATGAAAAAGAATACCTGGCAGTTCTGGACAAATCGCTGACACCGGAAGAAGTACAAAAACTCGAACAGGGTATCGAGTTATTCGACGGGTTGACTGCTCCTGCCCGCGTAAAGCGCTCTGATGATGCGTCAATCATTGGATACACCATTGTTATCCATGAAGGGAAAAAACGACAGGTGCGCCGTATGTTCATGGCGCTCGGCCGTACGGTTTTAAGGCTGAAGAGAATACGCATGGGGAATTTGACCCTGGGCAATCTTCCGGAAGGTGCTGTGCGGGAGGTATCAAGAACAGAAATAGTCAAAATGCTGGAAATAAAACGTGCATAAACCGGCGGTAATTTCACAGTAGTCGGAGATTACAAACCTGCCATTCGGTTAAGCGTATTCCCCATGATTTTCCGATTTGCTCTTGCCTGTTATATCCAGTGAATAACCCAGTCCTGTCCATGTTTGAATATTGTGGTCTTCCTCGGCGTTCTGGTTGCATTCTTTCAGTTTATCTCTCAAGTGATGAATGTGCACCTTGAGAGAGTTTGCCGCATTTTCTGCTTCATTTCCCCAGATTGCCTCTGCCAGCGTTGCATGCCTGACAACTTTTCCGGATTCTTTCATCAGAATATAGAGAATTTCTGATTCTGTCAGTGTCAGATTCAACTCTTTGTCGCCGTAGTAATATTTGTTCGACGAAGGTTCATAACGAAGATGCCCCCGTATAATCGGAGCTTTTTCACCGGGAGACAGTTGTCTCCGGGTTTTTGTTTTTACCCTCGCGAGAAGCTCCATCTTACTGAATGGTTTCGAAATGAAGTCATCAGCCCCCCATTCAAGGCATTTGATAACATCACTCTCTTCAGTCATTGCCGTAAGAACAACAATCGGGACGTTGGAAAAAGCCCGTATCTGGCGCAGCACTTCGAATCCACTGATATCGGGGAGACCTATGTCCAGAATGATAATGTCAGGTGATTCGGATTCAGCCATTTCAATGCCTTCTTCACCCTCGGCTGTGGAAACCAGTTCAACTCCCGGCCATCCGACCATAAAGGATAGCGCAATGGTATCGATGATTGATTTATCGTCTTCTATAACAAGTACTTTCATCAAACTCAACCTTTCCCTGCGTTTTTGCTTCCTTCGAATTGCATGTTACTCGTTAAAGGATTGAAGTGCCATTTTTACCTTTTCTTCCAGACTGATATCTTTATCAGGTATGCCTGCTGCTGCTTTGCCGGCTTCAGCAAGAGAATACCCAAGAGAGGTTAATGCAGCAATGACTTCTGCGTTATCCTGATGTGTCCCCGTGCTGAGGTAGGATACTATACCTGAATTCACCTTTTCCTTTAATTCCAGAACCAGACGATTCGCCGTTTTCTTGCCTATTCCGGGAATCGTTGTGAGAAGATTGACATCATCGTTCGCAATCGCCGAGCATATTTGATCAGCGTTGAACGCCGAAAGCATACTCAGTGCCAGTTTTGGTCCGAGTCCGGACACACTGATTAACAGTTGAAAGATGTGCAGGTCGGTATCATTGTCGAATCCGTAGAGTGAAATATTGTCTTCTCTCACTATCATGTGCGTTAACAACGTTGTTTCCTGACCGGTATGTCCCATATCGGATATTGTCGAATTAGGCATATGGACAAGAAACCCTACGCCGTTCACGTTGATGACAACCGAACCGTCATGTATGCCTTCAATCACTCCGTGTAAACTGCTTATCATATATGATACTTGATTACCTTTCTAGTAGCAAGTTATTCATATGAATTTCACCAATGTGACAAAGAGCAACCGCCAGCGCATCGGCAGCATCATACGGTTCAGGAGACTGTGCCAGCCCTAATTGAAGCCTGACCATTTCCTGAACCTGCTCTTTGGAACTGGCACCGTAACTGGTGACTCTCTGTTTAACCTGGGTCGGCGAATATTCATATACCGATATACCGTTGTTTGCTGCAGCGACGATACCGATAGCCTGAGCTCGTCCGATGGCAAACGCTGATTTTACGTTTTTTGCAACAAATGGTTGTTCTATGGCAACTGCGTCCGGGTGAGACTGCCGGATGATTTCCGAGAGGTGATTGTAGATAAAACTCAAACGCTCTCCAATCGGAGAGCGTGAATTCGTTGTGATTGTTCCGCAATCGAGGTATTTCGCCTCGCCGTTATCACTTTCGATTAATCCGAATCCCATTACGACTGTGCCGGGATCGATACCTAAAATAATCATAACTCCAACTATTCTATTTTTTTACTGATGAACGGCTGCTCATTCTTCATAGCTGTTCAGGATGTCTTCAGTAAAGTTGATGTTACTGGAAACGGTTTGAACATCATCGAGTTCTTCGAGTTTATTGAGCAGTTTCAAATTCTGATGAGCCTGTTTCTCATCGAGGTCGATGGTTGTTTTGGGAATCATTGTAACTTCGGATGACTCGATTTCCAGGCCGGCTTGCGTCAGTGTTTCCCGGACCTGCATGTAATCGTTCGTCTTCGTATAAATTTCGATGCTCGTCCCTTCGATTTTGACATCCTCGGCTCCGGCATCGATTGCCTGCATTGCCAGTTCTTCGGGGTCTTTGTCGTCGGCATCGATATTGATAAGCCCTTTTTGTTCGAAAAGCCAGGCGACGCACCCGCTTTCTCCCATGTTACCGCCGCTTCGGGTGAACAGATTGCGGACTTCCTGGACCGTCCGGTTACGATTATCACTCAAGGCCTGCACGAGAATGGCTGCTCCTCCGGGGCCGTATCCTTCGAGTACCATCTCGACAAGCGCAGCGCCGTCAGTTTCACCGCTGCCTCGTTTGATAGCCCTCTGGATATTGTCCATCGGCATATTGGCTTCCCGTGCTTTTTGAATGGCGAGGCGGAGACGGAAATTGGTTTCGGCATCTCCTCCACTCTGTTTGACGGCGACGATTATTTCCCGTGTGAGTTTCGTGAAGAGTTGCCCCCGTCGTGCATCGGCAACCCCTTTTTGATGTTTGATGGTAGCCCATTTAGAATGCCCTGACATAGACCATTCTCCTAACAATGACAGTCAACATTTTGTCTAATTCTAGCATTATTCCGATATACGGTAAAGGTAAAAATCAAAAATATATAACGGTTTCTTCCCTTTATTATATTACATGTGGATGCAGTAACAAGGGTGATATATGCCGGGTTTCACATTGACATGCCCTGTAAACCGAAGATACAATCAACTGATATGGAGGCTGATACATGTCAATAAAGGCAGTAATACTGGCTGCCGGTGAAGGCAGCAGAATGAGGCCGCTAACGCATAACAAGCCGAAGGTTATGCTTCCTGTTGCAAACAAACCGTTACTGGAGCACCTGATTATCGAAATTGCCAAAGCAGGGGTGAAAGACGTCATTCTGGTTACCGGATATCAACAGGAGAAAATTGTTGAATACTTTAACCATGGTGAAAATTGGGGGGTACACATAGACTACTGCCGGCAACCGGAGAGACGCGGTACGGCGGATGCCGTCAGGATGGTTGCACAGATAGTGAATGATACGTTCCTGGTGATGAACGGAGATATTGTTGTTGAATATCGTGATATAAACAAGATACTTGCTCATGATTGCGTCACGATTGGCGCTTTCCCGGTTGAAAAAACCGAAGGCCTTGGTATACTTGAGGTCGAAGGGGAGAACGTGACCGGCGTGCTTGAGAAAGTAGAAAACCCCCCTTCGAATCTGGCTAATGCGGGAGTGTATCTCTTTACACCGGAAATATTTCAGGCAATAGCTGATACACCGCTCTCGATAAGGGGCGAGTATGAGATAACGAAGTCTCTCCAGATAATGATTGATTCTGGCGCCCGCGTAATGTGGAGTAAAATCGAAAAATGGCTTGATGCAAGCTATCCCTGGGATCTGCTCTCCGTCAATGAACGATTACTTCACGCGATGAAAATCGAGATTCAAGGTGAGATTGAAGACGGGGTGGTAATCAAAGGCAGCGTGAGCGTCGGTCGCGGCAGTGTCGTCAAATCAGGCTCGTATATTGTCGGCCCGGTGATAATCGGTGATAATTGTGACATTGGGCCGAACTGTTACATAAGGCCTTCGACGGCTATCGGTAACGGTTGCCATATCGGAGCTGCGGTTGAAGTGAAGAATTCGATTGTGATGAATGGAACCAAGATTCCCCATCTCACCTATGTGGGAGACAGTGTTATAGGAGAAAACTGTAACCTCGGTGCCGGTACCAAGGTTGCGAACCTGAAACTCGACAAAAAAGAGATATCCGTCGACGGTAGGAAGACGGGACGGCGCAAACTGGGTGTCATTATGGGTGACAACGTTCAAACCGGCATCAATACGTCGATTAATGTCGGGACGATGATTGGCAGTAATACATTCACCGGTCCGGGAAGTCTGGCGAGCGGCAGCATCCCTGAAGGAGCGAAAATATTCCAGATGCGGAACAGGCCGGTAAAAGAGGAAAACCGGTAATATCTGAATAATGTGGTTTCTCTGCCGGAGATCGGAAGAGCGTCGTGTAGGGAAAGAGTGTAGGATAGGGGGGGGG
>CAYSQK010000044.1:0-10334 GCA_964433075.1 uncultured Dehalococcoidales bacterium | reverse complement strand
GATGGAATCTCGTGACTGGAGTTCAGACGTGTGCTCTTCCGATCTGATTCCTGAGGTCAGCAGCGTTCTCGATTCGTTACCGGAATCGATTGTTACCCCGAAACTGATGGAAAAAGCAAATGCCGTCCCGCGGCTGCATAATCGTATCAGAAAGATAGTCTGCCTGACCCTCGATAAAAAATAAACAGCCTTCTTCAGTTCATTCTTGGATACGAACCGAGCACTTTCAGGAACAGGGCGTTGTCTTCAAGTGCTTTCAACGTCGTTTTCACCGCTTCGTCATCCCGGTGACCTTCGAAATCGAGGAACATGTTGTAGTTCCACGGTTTTTGACGGGTCGGTCTCGATTCTATTTTCGTCATGTTCAGGTTGCCGTTCGTCATGATTTTCAGAAAGTCGAACAGCGCTCCCGGACGGTGTTTGACCGAGAAAACAATCGATGTCTTGTCCCTGCCTGACGGAGGAGACGGCTGCTTGCCGATTACCAGGAACCGGGTGTAATTTTTCGTGTTGTCTTCTATTTCCCGCGCCAGTATCTGCATTCCGTATATCTCGGCCGCGCGCGCGCCGGCGATAGCGGCACTGTCTGTGAAGCCTTTTTCCCGTATCATTTTAACGCTGCCGGCGGTGTCGTAGGCGGGTATCAGTTCACAGCCCAGATGGCGGAGAAAAGCCTGGCATTGCCCGAGAGCCTGGGGGTGGGAGTACACTTTTTTAATCGAATCGAGCTTCACTCCCGGATGGGCAATGAGGCAGTGAATAACCCTCAATTCCGCCTCTCCCCGCACGTGCAGACTTGTTTCCAGAAGCTGGTCATATGACTGCCCGACACTCCCTTCGAGCGAATTTTCAATCGGTATGATGCCGAATTCCGCCTGACCGGTTTCGACTGTTTTGAAGACGATTGCCAGTGTCTCGCAGGGTTTCACCGAAACGGACGGGCTGAAATAGTTGTAGGCGGCTTCTTCGCTGTAGGCTCCCGGCTCTCCCTGAAACGCGACAATCGTTCCCTGAAAGTTTTTTGCCATCGACATTATCTGCCGGTAGATTCTTTCGACGTCATCAGTATTCAGCCCTTCTTCATGAGCAATATCGGCAATGTGTTGCAGCACCAGTTTCTCGCGGGTCGGGTCTTCTATCTGCTTTCCCTGGTCTTTTTTTATTTCACCGATTGCTCCGGCGGTCCTGATTCTCTCTCCGATAAGCCGGATGATATGCCGGTCGGTATCATCGATTTTCTTTCTCAGTTCTTCAAGATTCATTGCAGTACCTCTGGGATAATCTGTCTTCTCAGGCTGAAATCGCATAACGTTATCGCCACCATCGATTCAACGACCGGTACCGCTCTCGGTACGATACAGGCGTCATGGCGGCCGGTGACTTCGATAATGTCATTGCTCATGGTGTCCGTGTTAATGGTCTGCTGCGGTATCGATATGGAAGGAGTCGGCTTTATCGCGACTCTGAGAACGACCGGCATGCCGCTCGTCATTCCGCCGAGAATTCCTCCCGCGTTATTGGTGAGCGTGACGACGGCGTTCCCCTCCATGGTAAACGAATCGTTGTTTTCCGAGCCTTTTAACCCGGCAGCCCCGAACCCGGCGCCAAATTCCACTCCCTTGACCGCCGGTATGGCAAACAGGGCTTTTGCCAGTTCACCGTCAAGCGTATCGAATACCGGTTCTCCCAGCCCGGCCGGGACGTTGACGGCGATGCTTTCAATGATGCCTCCGACACTGTCGCCCTTTGTTTGCGCCTGGGTAATGACTGCCATCATCCTCTGGGCAGCTTCGGGGTCGGCACACCTCAGAGTGTTGCCGTCAGCCGAACGCCTGATTTCGTCAATACTCTTTTTGCCTGCCTTAATACCGCCGATTTCTATGGTATGAGCGAAAATTTCGATGGTCTGACGGCGTAACAGTTTCTTCGCAATAGCGCCGGCCATGATGAATCCGGCGGTTATCCTCCCCGAAAATCTGCCCCCGCCGCGGTAATCATTGAATCCGCCGTACTTTATCCGGGCGGCGTAATCGGAATGGCCAGGCCTCGGCAGGTTTTTTATCTTCTCATAGCTTGAGGAATCGATGTCCCTGTTCCATATCTGAAGGCATATCGGCGCCCCGGTCGTATAACCGTTGAAAATCCCGGAAAGTATCTCGACCTGCTCCGGTTCGTTCCGCGTGGTTGAAAAAGCTGCGACAGGCTTGCGCCGGTCAACTTCTTTCTGTATCTCCTCCTGCGTAATCGGCAGCCCGGCCGGACACCCGTTGATGAGCACCCCGACACAGCTGCCGTGACTTTCCCCGAAACTGGTTACGGTAAATATCTTTCCGAAGCTGTTAGCCATTGTTTTTCACCTCACCCCCGATATGTTCAAGTATATCCCAGAATTCAGGATATGTCTTGGCAACACATTCGGCCTTTTCTATTACCGTGTCGCTTGCGAGCAGCCCGAGCAGGCTGAATGCCATAGCGATCCGGTGGTCGTTATGGGAATCGATGATTGCTCCCTTGAGCGGTGAACCGGTAATGCTGATTCGGTCCGTCTCTTCGGTAACCCGGATACCCATTGCCTCGAGTCCGGTTTTTACGGAAGAAACCCGGTTCGATTCTTTGATTCGTGCCCGTTCGATGCCGCTGAAGACACTTGTCCCTTCCGCCGCTGCCGCCAGAATTCCCATCGTCGGCAGCAGGTCGATGCATTCATTAAGGTCAGCGTGAATCGACTTGAGGTTCGATTTCCGTACCCGTATCGAATTACCGTCGATATCAACGGATGCTCCCATTGCTGTGAGTAATGCAACTATTTTCCTGTCTGCCTGAAGGCTTTCCTGAGACAGATTGGTAACATTGATTTCACCCGCCAGCGCTCCCGCTGCCAGCAGGTACGAAGCTGACGACCAGTCGCCTTCTACCGTGTACGTCGCCGGGGTGTACCGCTGGGGGACGGCGTGGAATTCCTGAAAGTCGGCTGACGGCTCGATGATGATGCCGAAAGTCTTGAGGATTGCCAGTGTCATCATCACGTACGGCTTCGATTCGAGCGGCGTGGTCAGCCGGATGGTGACGGCTTCTCTGGCAAGGGGGGCAACGAAGAGCAGGGCGGACACGTACTGGGAACTGATGTCCCCCGGCATTTCGACATACCCGCCTTTCAGTGTGCCACCGTGAACCGATATCGTCCCGGTCGAAGTATCGAAGCTGCATTCGACCCCAAGCTGTTTCAACGGCCGGAGCATCGGTTCGACCGGCCGTTTTTGTAATGACGGCGCCGCCGTCAGCCGGCATGTTCCCGGTACCAGGCTGCAGACGGCGGTCATGAACCGCTGCGTGGCGGCTGATTCGTTACAGAAAAGGTCTCCTTCCGGCCGGTGAAACCTGCCGCCGTGGACAATCCAGGAGTTACCGGTTTCTTCAACCCGAATGCCGAGCTTTTCAAAAATGCCCCGGCAGGCAGCCGTATCCTCGGAACCGAGCGGCTGCCGGATTTCGCTTTTCCCTTCCGCCAGCGCCGCGCAGATGAGCGCCCTGATGGTGTAACTCTTCGAAGACGGGGCACTGACGGCTCCTCTGATGCTACTTTTTGAAATCGAAATCTTCATATTTCCCAAGTTCGATGATTATTTTCTCGGCAATGGTCCCGGGCAGCAGCCGGTTCGTGTTGACGGTGATATCTGCCGCCCTTTCGTACAGCGGCCGGCGGAAACGCAGCATTTCGATGATGGTTGTCAGGATGTCATCGACCTCCAGCAGAGGGCGCTGCCCAGCCTGACCGGAAACCCGTTTCACGATTGTTTTCGGTGACGCGGTCAGGCAGACGATGACCGAGTTTTCTTTTAACCGGTCGATGTTTATCCGGTTGAGAACGATGCCACCGCCGCAGGCGATAACGGTATTTTTTACGGAGGCAATTTCCCTGACAGCAGCGATTTCCCGTTCCCGGAACCCTGTTTCCCCCTCACGCCGGAATATCTCCGGAATTGGAATGCCGGCTTGTTTTTCGATTACCTGGTCAGTCTCCAGCAGCGGCATTTTCCGGTTTTCCGCCAGAATCCTTCCGACGGCCGTTTTACCGGTCCCCATGTAACCGATGAGGGCAATGTTCGTTTTCATAAGCGGCTCCCTCCTCTTTACAGGAGTTTCATTACCTCGCGTTTCATCGTTTCCGCCGGAGGTTTGACTCCGGTCCATAATTCGAAGGCAAGGATTCCCTGCCATACCAGCATGTCGATACCCGAAATCGTCCCGGCCCCGACCGCTTCCGCCTCCCGAATCAGCTTTGTCCTGACCGGATTATACACGATGTCGTACACTGCTAACCCCGGTCTCAGGTACTCGCCCGGGACGGGCGATTGTTCACAATCGGGACTCATGCCGACACTCGTCGTGTTGACGAGGATATCGGCTTTTTTCAAGACCTGTTTAAGGTTCGCTTCGGATAATTCGAGAGCCCCCGGATTCCCGCCGGTGCTTTTCGCGACTGCTTCCGCCAGTGTTACCGCCCGCTCCATGCCTGAAGCCCGGTTCATTATCGTTATGTTCGCTCTGCTTTCCGAAAGGACAAAAGAAACCGCCCTTGCCGCCCCTCCGGCGCCGATAATGACGACATTCTTTCCTGCCGGGTCGATGCCTCTCTCCGCCATGGCCCGGAGAAACCCCGATGCATCGGTGTTGTACCCGGTCAGTATCCCACCGCGGTTGACGACGGTGTTGACCGCCCCGATTTTTTCCGCCGGCGGGTCGAGCCTGTCGATCAGGGGAATGACGTGTATCTTGTGGGGAATGGTGACATTAAATCCGGCAATGCCGAGGGCCCTCATTCCCTCGATGGCTGCTTTCAACTCATCCGGTTTGACGTGAAATGCCGCGTAGACCCAGTCGAGTCCGGTTTCGGCAAAAGCCGCGTTATGCATCGCCGGCGACATGGTGTGCTCGACCGGGTCGCCGATGATACCGCAAATCGTCGTTTTCCCTGATATACGCTGCGTCATTTCCCGCACCCCATTAACGTATAGGTCTCGTTAAGCTGCTGCACCGTGACCTGCCCCGGCGCTGAAGCTTTTCCTTCTCCGACCGAGCCGTAGGTAAAATCGCCGCCGGCCAGCGGACTGAGTATCCGGCTCGTTTGCCCGGCCTGCCCCATGGCAAAAGCCACTATCCGTGTATCCGGAAATTCACCGGCAAGCCGGAGTATTGTGATGTTATCTTCGAAACTCACGGCCGTCGTGACCACCTTGCAGATATCCGCCCCGGCGGCTATCTGTTTTCTGACGATTGCTTTCAGGTCGTCGAGGGGGGGTGTCTTTTCCATGTCGTGAAAAGAAAGAATACAGGTAACCCGTCGTTTGATGACCGGTATTATGTTGGTGAGGTTCTTTGATCTGAATTCGACATCGACCATGTTCGCCCCGAGTTCAATCGCCTGGAGCAGCCGCTCGATGCGCCGGGCTTCGTTGCCGGCCCATTTGCCGCCTTCGTCGACCGTCCGGTTCGTAGCAATCCACGGTTTCTTCAGTTTCTTTACCAGTTTTTCCCAGGTATCACCAATCATGTCGATTCTCACTTCGTAGAGGTCGACCAGAGGAGCTATCTGCGCTGAGGAATCGATATCATCGTTCACCAGTACGCCGCAAATTGTCGGTTTATTCATCTTACATCACCAGTACTTTTTTAATGAGTTCAGGGTTTATATCGTCGGTCAGGAAGGATGCCCCGATGCTGCACGGGAGGGCAAACCGTATCCGGCCGTCAGTATTCTTTTTGTCGTGCTTCATTGCCTCGAACAGCCTCTCCGGGTCAAGCTCCGGCATGTCGCAGGGCAGACCGGCTGCCAGCAGCAGCTTTCTGAGTCGACCCATGTCCTTCGAACTGAGAATGCCGAGTTCGTGCGCAAGTTTCGCCTCGGTGGAGAGGCCGATTGCCACGGCTTCACCGTGCCAGACGGTGAGGCCGGAGACTGATTCGATGGCATGTCCGATGGTATGCCCGCAGTTGAGGATGTTTCTCATGCCGAGGTCGTACTCATCCTGTCCAACGACGCCGGCTTTGATGGCCGCTGACCGGGCGACGATGTATTCGAGAGTTGTGTCGTCGCACTGACAGATTGTCTCCATGTTTTTCTCGAGGTACCTGAACAGCCCGGCATCGAGAATAACCCCGTGCTTGATGATTTCCGACAAGCCGTTGCTCAATTCCCGTTTGGTCATGGTTTTAAGGACGGCAACATCTGATATCGTCAGTTTCGGGTGGTAAAACACGCCGATACGGTTCTTCAGGTTCCCGTGGTTGACCCCCGTTTTCCCGCCGATGCTGCTGTCGCCCTGGGCAAGCAGTGTCGTCGGTACCTGCACGAGCGGTACCCCTCTCATGTACGTCGCGGCCGCGAACCCGGTCAAGTCGCCGATAACCCCGCCGCCGAGCGCGACGAGAGGCGTGCTTCTCTCCGCGTAGAATCCGGTCAGTTTCTCGTAAAGCATCACCGCCGTATTGATTGACTTCTGTTCTTCTCCGGGTGGGATTGTCACCGTCATTACCTGAAAACCGGCGCTTTCGAGGCTTGCACGAACGGTCTCACCGTGAAAGTTGTCTATTGTTGTGTCGGTGACGATGACTGCTTTCGTGCCGGATATCCCGGCCTCTCTCATCAGGTCTCCGGTCTGTAAAAGCAGCCCGGCACCGACGAATATCTCATAGCTGTTTTGACTGGTTTTCAGTTTCACTGTTTTCATGTGTTTCCGTTCTGAAAAATTCGTTCCTTATACTAAAAAAACCCTCCGGTTCCGGAGGGTTTTATCGCAAGTTCTCACTGGCTGTTCTGTTCAGGAAATCAAAACCCCCCTGTCTTTACCGGCGGTGTAAAGACATACCAGGCAGCTGTAAACCGGACCGTATTGATTTTCACTGAAATTTTATCGTTCATCTGTAAGCGTCACTTTAACATAAAGTGATTTGGTTGTCAAACCGCCGGATCCATTCCACTGCCTACTGAAAACTGTAAACTGTCTTGATTGCACCTGAGTCAGACGGCTGGTATAATGGAAGAGTTTGGGGATTCAGAACTACCTGTACGTTCTCCCGTTCGGGTAAGAATCAAAAAACTGGCGAAACACTCCTGACGGTGGTCAAACGAACCTCTCGTCCCTGAATCGGGTGAGAGGTTTTTATTTGGCAGAAACAGAGGTACCGATTATGGCTGCGGAAAAAGAACATAAAGACAACAGGCTGGAAATAATCAGGCATTCGGCTTCGCACGTGATGGCGGAAGCGGTAAAATCCATGTTCCCCGAGGCAAAATTCGCCATCGGGCCGGCAATCGAAAACGGATTTTACTACGACTTTGAACTGCCCCGCTCTTTGACACCGGATGACCTTCCGGTTATCGAAGAGAAGATGGCTGAAATAATCAAAGCGAACACACCCTTCGTCAAGGAAGAAATATCGAAAGACGACGCGAAAAAGCTGTTTGCGGACCAGCCGTACAAACTCGAACTCATCGAAGACCTCGAAGACGGTACCGTCAGTATTTACCGGCAGGGTTCGTTTACCGACTTATGCCGCGGCCCTCACGTTGAATCGACCGGGCACATCAAGGCCTTCAAATTGACCAGCATCGCCGGCGCCTACTGGCGGGGCTCCGAGAAGAATGCCATGCTCCAGCGAATCTACGGCCTCGCCTTCGAAACCCCGAAGGAGTTACGGCAGTATCTCCAGCAGATGGAAGAAGCCGCCAAACGTGACCACCGGAAACTCGGCAAAGAGCTTGACCTTTTCCTGACCCCGGAAGAAATCGGCGGCGGCCTCGTCGTCCTCCCCCCGAAAGGCGGCCGTATTCGCTCCATTGTCGAAGATTTCTGGAAGAAAGAGCACTTCGCCAACGGCTATGAGATTCTCTATACCCCGCATATCGGCCTTGCGAAGCTGTGGGAAATCAGCGGCCATCTCGGCCATTACAAAGAAAACATGTATGCCCCGATAACCATCGACGAGCAGGAATTCTACCTGAAACCGATGAACTGCCCCTTCCATATCCTCGCCTATAAATCGAGGACCCGCTCCTACCGTGAACTGCCTCTCCGCTGGGCGGAGCAGGGGACGGTGTACCGATATGAAAAGAGCGGCGTTCTTCACGGACTGCTGAGGGTACGAGGTTTTACCCAGGACGATGCTCACATCTTCTGCACGCCGGAACAGATGAACGACGAAATTACCGAAGTGCTCCGTTTTTCACTGTATATCCTGAGGACCTTCGGATTTCAGAAGTATAAAGTGTACCTTTCAACCCGACCGGATGACTTTGTCGGTGATGAAGCCAGATGGTTGGACGCCGAAGCTGCCCTGCGGCGGGTTATCGATGATTCAGGCCTCCCCTTTGCCGTCGATGAAGGCGGCGGAGCGTTCTACGGACCGAAAATCGATTTGAAAGTAGAAGATGCCATCGGTCGTGAATGGCAGCTTTCGACCATTCAGTTCGATTTTACCCTGCCGGAACGGTTTAACATGACCTATGTCGGCGATGACGGTCAGGAGCACCAGCCGTACATGATTCACCGGGCGCTCCTCGGTTCGTGGGAACGGTTCTTCGGCGTCCTGATTGAACACTACGCCGGTGCCTTTCCTGTCTGGCTGTCACCGGTTCAGGTCAACATCATTCCCGTTGCCGACCGGCATAATGATTTCTGTAAAAAACTGGAACTCGAACTGCGGAAAAAAGATATCAGAGCCTACCTCGACAGCCGCTCGGAACGCATGAACCTGAAAATCAGGCAGGCACAGCTTGAGAAAGTGCCGTACATGATTGTCGTCGGCGATAAAGAGATGGAATCCGGTGAGGTCTCGGTAAGGTTAAGAACCGGCGAACAGATTAACCAGTCGCTGGAAAGTTTCATTGCCGGCATAACGAAGGTTATCGAGACGAAGTCAGTTGAACTGCAATAAACGAAAAATGAGCCTGAAATTTGATTAACAGGCAATAATATGGTATTATTTTCTCTCGTAACACCTTTACTGTTTTAACGGAGGGATATCAGGACATAACAACTAAAAAAGTACGCATAAACAGAGAAATCAGGGCATCTGAGGTTCGTCTCGTCGGTGAGAAAGGCGAACAGCTTGGTATCATGCCTCTTGACCAGGCAAGGGAATTTGCAAAAAACAAGAATCTTGACCTGGTTGAAGTCGCGGCCACCGCAAATCCTCCGGTATGCCGGTTGCTTGATTACGGAAAGTTTAAGTACGAACAGGCAAAGAAAGACCGGGAAGCGAAAAAAGGCCAGAAAATCGTAGAGGTACGTGAAGTCAGACTGAGGCCGAAAATCGGCGACCATGATTTTGACGCAAAGGCAAAAATCGCCAGAAAACTCATGACCGCCGGTGATAAAGTAAAAGTCACCATTATGTTCAGGGGGCGTGAAATAACCCATCCTGAATTAGCCTGGAAACTGTTACAACGCATGGCGGAAGCCATGAAAGATATCGCGGCGGTTGAGGGGCAGCCGGTCATGGAAGGGCGGAGGATGCATGTTATTCTTGCTCCTTTAAGCACTATTCCGAAACCGAAAGCAGAAAAAGAAACGAAACCTGAGAAAGAGCCCAAAGCCGAAAAAGTAAAAGAAGAGGTCAAGCAAAAGTAAATGCCTAAGTTAAAGACGCACAAAGGGGCGAAAGCCCGCTTCCATATCACCGGAACCGGCAAAATCATGCGGGTCAAAGGGCCGAAAAGCCATCTTCGCCGCAACAAAGCGAAGCGGGTACGGTCCTTATTCGATGAAAAGATACAACTGCATGCAGCTGATAGGAAACGAATCCAGAGATTAATTCCCTACGGGGTTAAATAAAGAGGAGATAGAACCTTGCCGAGAGTAAAAAGAGGTTTTACCGGACATCGTCATCACAAGGGTGTCCTTGCTCTGACCAAAGGGCAAAAGGCATCAAAGCATAAGCTCTACCGTCGTGCTCATGAAGCAATGCTTCATTCTTTAAGTTATGCTTTCGTTCATCGCCGTGACAGGAAAGGCGATATGAGGCGGATATGGATTACCCGCATCAATGCCGCCAGCCGGCTGAACGGGCTTGCCTACGGTCAGTTCATGGAAGGCCTGAAGAAATCAGGCATTGAAATCAACCGCAAGATGCTTGCCGATATGGCGGTAAGAGAACCTGAAGCGTTCGCTAAACTGGTTGAATCAGCCAAAACTCAGGTAGAAGCCTAGACCGGTAGAAACAGAAACGTAAAAAATCCCCTCGTTTCGGAGGGGATTTTTTTGTATGATTTGATGAGAAAAAAACCTCGCGTCAACTGTCTACTGTCGCCTGATAACCGAAAGCAGCTCACCGAC
>CAYSQK010000043.1:0-10401 GCA_964433075.1 uncultured Dehalococcoidales bacterium | reverse complement strand
AGATAATGAGCGGTGACTGGAGTTCAGACGTGTGCTCTTCCGATCTTGCATACCGTCCCCCGGGGGAGTCAGATGAGTAAAACGCCGAAAGAACTGTATGAGGAAAGAGACGGCAGGATTAATGACGCCATCGAACTGCGGATACCTGACCGGATTCCTCTCAACCTCTCATTCGGCTACTTTCCCGCCAGCTACACGGGAACTTCCTTCAAAAATGCCTGGTACGACTGCGATGCCTGGCTCGATGTAACCAAAAAGACCGTTCTCGACTTTGCTCCTGACGGTCTTCTTCATATCCAGCCTTTCACGCCGGGCGCAGCCCTCGAATACCTCGACCTTAACCAGATTAAATGGCCGGGACACGGCCTTCCTGATAATTCATGCCACCAGATTATCGAAGGCGAATGGATGAAATCCGATGAGTATGATGCCGCACTCGCCAGTATTTCCGACTACATGATACGAATCTTCTACCCCCGCTTGAGCAGAACCCTCGAACCCCTGAAGATGGTCCCCCCCTTTTCATCCCTCGGCTTCTGGTATTCCGGGCTTCTGACTCTCGGTGAAGTGATTGCCCGACCTGAGGTTGCAGAAGCAATTTCCCGTCTCCAGAAAGCCGGTAAAGCCTATGCGGATATCCGCATCAAGACAATGACTTTCTATCAGGAGATTGAAAAACTGGGCTTCCCCATCACCGCCCCCGGCGGAGGTACCATCCCCTTCGATACCGTTTCGGTGATGATGCGCAGTCTCCAGGGAGCGATAACCGACATGTACCGGCAGCCGGATAAACTTCTCGAATTATGTGAATTTCACCTCGCCAGAACCATGGAGAAAATTGAAGCCATGACGACCGGTACCGTCAACCGGCGGGTCTTCATCGCTCTCCACCGGGGCTCGGACGATTTCTTGACGGTTCCTCAGTTCGAACAGTATTACTGGCCTGCCTTGAAGAAAATTCTGGCAGCCTTCATCGAAAAAGGCCTCGTTCCCTGCCCGTTTTTTGAAGGCATCTGGGATAAAAGGCTCGAATATCTGCTGGAGCTCCCGAAAGGAAAAATGCTCTGCCACTTCGCCCAGACTGACATGAAACTGGCAAAAAAGGTTCTCGGAGGGCACCACTGCATCATGGGAGGCGTACCTTCCTTCCTCCTCCAGACAGGCTCGGTACAGGATGTGAAAGAGTATTGCCGGAAACTTATCGATGGCTGCGGCCGGGACGGCGGATTCATTCTCGCTAATATGCCCATCGATTATGCAAAACCGGAAAACGTGAAAACTATGATAGAATTTACTAAACAATATGGAGTGTACAGGTAATCGGATGCCGGTTGTCGGGGAGACACAGGGGCGATTACCGCAGAAGGGAAGAAGATGAAAAAATTTACCGTTGTATTTGAACCGATTGGACGGAAGGGAGAATGCCGGGACAATGAAACTATTCTGGACTGCGCCAGAAACATCGGCCTTGGCATCAGTGCAATCTGCGGTGGGAGAGGCACCTGCGGTACCTGCCGGGTACAGTTGACGGAAGGCCAACTAACCGAACCGACATCCGACGAAACGTTGAAACTTTCGAAAAAAGACCTCGCCGGCGGCTGGAGACTGGCCTGCCAGGCATACCCGAAATCGGACTGCCAGGTAATCATCCCTCCGGAAGGCTTGAGCGCCTCCGAACGGGTACACCTCGATGGACTGGAAGCAGTCGTTGCCTTTGACCCTCCCGTCAAAGCATATCGAATTAGCATGAAAGCCCCGACGCTTCAGGACCAGCAGGCCGATGTCGAACGCGTCCTGTCAGCCCTGAAAAAACAGCATCGGGTAACCTGCCGCCGCTTCGATACCATAGTCATACGCTCCCTCTCGCCGAATCTGAGAAAATGGAAGTGGGAATGCCAGGTAGCCGTGCGTGGTGATGAAATAATCGCCGTTTCACCGGTTGGTACCCGCCTCCTCGGAATGGCTGTCGATGTCGGGACGACCACTATGGCTTCGTATTTAGTCGATATGGTAACCGGCGAAACCCTCGCCACGAAAGGCATGATGAACCCGCAGATTGGCTACGGTGAAGATGTCATCAGCCGAATCGACTACGCCGTCAATAAACCGCGCGATGCCCGGAAACTCCAGATGCTGGTCGTCAACCGCCTCAATGAAATGGCTCGCAGCCTCTGTAAGGAGGTAAAAGAAAAAACCTCATCGATTGTCGAAATGTCGGTCGTCGGAAACACCGCCATGCACCATCTGATGCTCGGTCTGCCGGTCAGACAGCTCGTGCTGACTCCTTTCACCGCTGCCGCCAGTATGGCTATCGATATCAAAAGCTATGAACTTGGTGTCAAGATGGCCGCTGGTGGGTACGTTCACTGCCCGCCGTGCGTCACCGGCTTCGTCGGAGCCGACCACATCGCCATGCTCCAGGCAATTACCAACCGGAAAGATGATGAAATCATCATTGCCTGTGATATCGGCACGAATACCGAGATTTCCCTGATGAAGGGGGACATCATTACCTCTACCTCCTGTGCGTCAGGTCCGGCCTTCGAAGGCGGCCATATCAAACAGGGTATGCGCGCTGCGAAAGGCGCTATCGAACGCGTCCGCATCGTCGACAAAAAGGTTGAGTATCAGACCATCGGCAACGCTCCTCCTATCGGTATCTGCGGCTCCGGCGTCATGGACGCCCTTGCCCAGATGTACCTTGCCGGTGTTATCGATGAGAGCGGCCGCTTCGCTAAAGAATTCCCCGGCATCATCAAAGCCGAAGACGGCACCGCCGAATTCGTCCTTGCCGAAAGAGACGATAACGGAGAAAAAATCCCGATTGTCATGAACCAGAAGGACGTCCGTGAGCTCCAGCTTGCCAAGGCCGCCATCCGCTCCGGTATCCAGCTCCTCGTCGAACGAAACGGGTTCAAGGAAGAAGATATCGATAGGTTTATCGTCGCCGGCGCCTTCGGTACCTATATCGATATGGACAGTTCGATGATATCAGGGCTTTTACCCACCCTGCCGAAAGAACGCTTCGAACAGGTCGGCAATGCCGCCGGTATCGGCGCCAGGATGAACCTGATATCGATGGCGAAACGGAAAGAAGCTTGGGATTTCGTCACCCGCGCTAACTATATCGAACTTGCCGGTACGGTTGAATTCAAACAGGCCTTCGTCGCCACCAGTTACCTCGGACAATACCGGCTGAACAAAGGAAAAAGGGAGAAAATAAAGTGACTGAAAAAAACTGGAACCAGCTGACTCATGAAGAAAAAAGAGCTGAGCGGGTAAAACGGTGGCTTGAACCGCCTGATATCCCCTTCGTCAGCCCTCAGGCAAAAAAGGATTACGTTGCCCGCCTGAAAAGATTCGCTGATGCCTACCGGATGAAAAAACCCGACCGCGTCCCGGTCGATGTCCCCTTCGGCGACCTTCCTCTGAAGTGGAAAGGCTATACGCTCAAAGACGCCATGTATAACTACGACCTCATCCCTCAGGTCTGGAACGAATTCATGACGAAGTTCGAGATGGATACCTTCCCCGCCCCGGCCATGTCGGTCCTCCCCGGCAGAGTCTATGACATGGTCGGCTGTCATCTCTACAAATACCCCGGAAACGGCCTTCCCGATAACGCCCTGGGATTCCAGTTCGCCGAAGGCGAATACATGATGGGTGACGAATACGACGCCCTCATCAAAGACCCCTCCGATTTCTGGGTACGGACCTACCTTCCCCGGGTCTTCACCTCCTTCGGCCCCTACCGGAATATTTCGCCCTTCACCAGCATCGTCGAGCTTCCCGGCGGCTATTTCGCCAACTACGCCGTCCCGGAAATGCAGAAAACCCTGAAAACCTTCATGGAAGCCGGCGAAGAATTCCTGAGATACGCCGCTGTCGTTGGCAGTTGCGTCGAGGAAGCCGCCAGGTTGGGCATCCCGACCCCGAAGACCGGCGGTCTCGCTAAAGCCCCCTTCGATACTATCGGCGATACCCTCAGAGGTACCCAGGGAATTATGAAAGATATCTACCGGCACCCTGATAAACTCCACATCGCCATGGACCGCCTGGCCGATATCCAGATAGAACAGGCCGTCAACGCCTGTAATGCCTCCGGAGGGCTCCTCGTCACCTTCCCCCTCCACAAAGGCGCCGACAGCTTCATGTCCCGCAAGCAGTTCGAAGTCTTCTACTGGCCATCGCTCCGAAAAGTCATCAACGGGCTTATCGATGAAGGTCTGATTGTCTTCCTCTTCGCTGAAGGCAGCTACATGGAACGGCTTGATATGGTC
Source organism: uncultured Dehalococcoidales bacterium (assembly GCA_964433075.1). Taxonomy (GTDB): domain Bacteria; phylum Chloroflexota; class Dehalococcoidia; order Dehalococcoidales; family UBA2162; genus MGML01. The sequence goes on along the minus strand of CAYSQK010000043.1, from coordinate 6,121 downwards.
AACGAATTTCCGAAAGGAACGGTCGTCTGGCGGTTCGATAAAACCGATATGGCTGCTGCGTACAAAGCCCTCGGCGATACCTGCTGCCTTTCAGGCAATGTTCCGGCATCGATTCTTTCAACCGGCACTCCTGAAGCAGTCAAAGAAAACTGCCGGGTACTGATTGAGACCTGCGGCCGGAACGGCGGCTACGTTCTGAACACCGGCTGCCAGGTTGACATGGCGCCGCCTGAAAATATGAATGCAATGATGGAAGCCGCTCTGCAATACGGCGTATACTAGGACAATGGTTGCCTGATGCGAAGAGCTGCAAAAACTTCAAAAGCAGGAGAGTGAATAATGGCAAAAGAATGGACGGAAATGACGCCCGAAGAAAAACGTGACATGCGTCTGAAACGCTGGCTTGATGCTGAAAACGTGCAGTTCGTCAGCCCGGAAGCGAAAGAAACCTACCAGGCTCGGGTAAAAAGAATAATCGACGTCATCAAAATGGAACAGCCGGACAGAATTCCTCTCAACCAGGCACCCGGCGCTTTCCCGGCCGTTTACCACGGCGGTACGCTCAAAGAAATGATGTACGACTTCAGTAAACTCAATCGTTACTTTGTCGATTTCTATAAAATCTTCGAGATGGACTTTGCCATGGCGCCCAGTGCCTGGCCGGGCAAACTGTTCGAGATACTTGATTTCAAACTCATGCAGTGGCCGGGACACGGCGTGCCTGATACCGGGACCTTCTTCCAGTACGTCGAAGGCGTTTATATGAAACAGGAAGAATATCCAGAATTCATCAACAATACCTATGATTTCTTTATCCGTAAAATTCTTCCCCGGATTGCCGGTACCCTCGAACCCCTTCAGTACATGGCCCAGTTCAATCCCTCGTTCTTCGTGCCGGTCGGCTTCGTTGCGCCCTTCGGCAGACCGGACGTTCAGAATACCTTCGCCGAACTCGCGAAAGCTGCCGCCGTTTTCTACGAATGGGCCGGCGTCATCGGTCAGACCGTCGGACAGATTTACAGCATGGGTAACCCCACCTGGGGCAACAGCCTTACCCTGACCGCCTACGACATGATTGCCGACTTTCTGAGAGGCACCCAGGGCATCATGACGGATATGTACCGCTGCCCGGATACCCTCATCGAAGCTATCGAAAAATTCATCCCGATGACGATAGAGCTCGGCATGAGCAACAAGGATACCGATATCTGCCCCGTTATCTTCATCCCCCTCCATAAGGGCGCGGATACCTGGATGTCGAACAAGCAGTTCGAAAAGTTCTACTGGCCGTGTCTCAGGAAAATGATGATGGGACTGTATGAGGAAGGGTATATCCCGTTCCCTCTGGCTGAAGCATCCTATAACAACCGGCTTGAAATCATCGCCGACGTACCGAAAGGCTCGGTCATGTGGTGGTTCGAGGATGTCGATATGAAACGGGCGAAAGAAATCGTCGGCAGGCAGACAAGCATCGCCGGCGGTATCCCGACCTCGCTTCTCAAAGCCGGTTCGAAATCCGAAATCGAAAGTACCGTCAAACAGCTTGTGAAAGATTGCGGTAAAGACGGCGGCTTCATGATGAGTGTCGCGGCTTCGGTCGAACAGGCCATTCCGGAAAACCTTCACCACCTGATGAATGCCGTCAAGCAGTACGGCAACTACTAACATATTTGAGGATAAACATGAGCAAACAATGGTCGGAAATGACCCCCGAAGAAAAACGGGAAGAACGATTCAGACGGTATTGTGATACCACCGGTAAGGAATTTGAAAGCCCCGCAGCAAAGCAGCTGTATCAGGAGCGGGCACAGCGTATGTACGATGTTCTGCACCTCAAGGTACCCGATCGGGTTCCGGTCAGCCTGCCGGCAGAATATTTCCCTGCGTATCACGGCGGGGTGAATCTCCATACGGTCATGTATGACTATGAAGAGTTGAAGCGCTGCTGGCTAAAATACATGCGCGAATTCGAGATGGATTCCTTCTCCGGTCCGGGCCTTGTCCATTCGGGAAAAACCATGGATATCATGGACTACCGGTATATGGCCTGGCCGGGACACGGTATCGGGAAAGACGTATCGTCTTACCAGTACCTTGAGCGCGAAGCCATGAAAGCCGATGAGTATGACGACCTCATCCGTGACCCGTCTGATTTCATCATGAGAAAAGTGCTCCCCCGCTCCATTGGCGAGCTGAAAGCTTTCGAAAAACTCGGCCCCGTCTCCAATAGCCTCGGCATGCCGAGTAATTTCGTGGCTGCCGCCGCTAACCCTGAAATCAGAAAGGCCTACCGGAAACTCATCGAAGCCGGTGAAGAACTGGAAAAATGGGGAGAAGCGGTAAGAGCCGTCAGTCGTGAAGCCCTGAGAGCAGGCTTTCCTGCCATGATGGGTGGCATCGGCACCGCTCCCTTCGATGTCCTCGCTGATACCCTCAGGGGTACCCGGGGAGCAATCAGCGACATGTACCGCCAGCCTGAAAAAATGCTCGCCGCTATGGACCGGATTGCCGATATCATCATCGCTAACGCCAGGCTGGCACTGGCCGACGGCAACGGTATCATGTTCAGCTTCCCGCTCCACAAAGGCGATGATGTTTTCATGTCGGACACACAGTTCGAAAAATTCTACTGGCCGTCCCTCCGGAAAATCATCGTCGCCCTGGCACAGGAAGGTATTATATCATCCCTCTTTGCCGAAGGCGCTTATAACAAGAGACTTAAATACATCAAAGATGTCCCTGCCGGATGGACGACATGGCTGTTCGACCAGACAGATATGGCCGAAGCGAAAAAAGCCCTCAATGGTATCGCCTGCATTTCCGGTAATATACCCTCATCGCTGGTCTGCACCGGAACCCCTGAAAAGGTGAAGGAATATTGCCGCTACCTCATCGATACCTGCGCCCCCGGCGGCGGCTACATCCTTGCCGGCGGAGCATCAGCAACCGAAGCTCCGGCAGAAAACCTCCGGGCTATCATGGACGTTGCGAAACGGTACGGCGTCTATAAAAAATAACGCTCCCATGAAAATGTCCGGACATACCGGCGCTTTCATGCAATCGATTGTAATCCCCCTGCCTTCTTCTGCTGAAGAGACAGGGGGATTTGGTGTTCATCATCGAAAAATAAATGCCGGTACTGACGGAAACAGGACAATAATCAAAGTAAAGACTGATGCCGGAAAAGTACCATTACGGTATTGTCGTGTTATAATATAAATGGTTTTCACCTAAGGTGTTGATTATTTTTAAGGAGGAAATATATTGGAGACCAGGGTTACAGGTAAAAGTGGAAAAGAAGTAATTATCAGTTATGACCGGCCGACCGTCATTATCGGCGAGCGGATAAACCCAGCCGCGAATAAGGCGTTCAATGTAGCCTTGACAGAAGGCGGAGATTATCTTGATATCGTTCGTAAGGAAGCAATTAAACAGGTGGAACTCGGTGCTGACATGGTCGATATCAACTGCAGCGCCTTCGGCGTTGACGAAGTAGGTATCATTCCCCATGCCGTTAAGGCAGCCCAGGAAGTCGTCGATGTCCCGCTGTGTATCGACAGCAACAACCCCGATGCCGTCGCCGCGGCTCTCGCTGTCTATCAGGGCAAACCATTGGTGAACTCGGTCAGCGGTGAATCCCATTCAATGGCCAGAGTTATTCCTATGATTAAGGAATACGGCGCTGCCGTCGTCGGCCTGGTGCAGGATGATGAAGGCGTTCCGTCCGATGATAACCGGCGTCTTGAGATAGCCAACAAGATTCTCGCCGCCGCCCTCAAAGCCGGCATCAAGAAAGAAGATGTGTTGATTGACTGTCTTGCTTTCGCCGTCGGCGCCAATACTGATTCCGGTCCCTTCGTTCTCAAAGCTATTCAGCGCGTCAGAGATGAACTCGGATTGAACCAGACAATCGGCGCCAGCAACATCTCGTTCGGCCTGCCTGACCGTGAAGTTCTCAATACCTCATTCCTGCCGATGATTATGGAAAAAGGGGTTACCTGTCTTATCACGAGCGCCAAGAAAGCTACCCCCATCGTCAGAGGCGTCGACCTTATCCTCGCCCGCGACAAGAGGGCCATGCGCTACATGGCTGCCTATCGTAAACGCCAGGCGCAACTGAAAAAATAACGTATTTCTCAATGAAAAGCAAAGAGGGGGCTTCGGATGAAGCCCCCTCTTTTTCTGTCTCCTTTTCCGGAATACCCGTTCATGAAAATGAATAACCCGCTCCCGCACGACTTGACAATCCAATTGACCGGGCGTATCATTATTATGAATGTGTATTCATTATTAATATATTAAGAATACATAATCATAATTTGAGGTAAGAAAAAAATGGGAAGAAGGCAACTGCGGCGAAGAGTCAGTTCACTGCCGCCGATGAATTACTTCATACCCGCCGGAGCTCAGGCTGCTTCTCTCGAAGAAGTACAGCTTCTTATCGAAGAAGCTGAAGCACTGCGACTCAAAGACCTGGAAAAACTTGAACAGGGAGAGTGCGCAGAAAAAATGAACATTTCCCAGAGTACCTTTTCCCGACTGCTGGACTCAGCCCGGCAGAAAATCGCCGATGCCCTTCTGAACGGAAAAGCCATTCGCATCGAAGGCGGGAATTTTGAGATGGCAGTCCGCCGCTTTCGCTGTCTTCAAGGGCATGAGTGGGATGTTCCTTTCGAAAAATTGATATCATCGCCGCCCCAAAACTGCCCGGAATGCGAAACTCCCAGCATCATGCCGTTATTCCCTCCCGGCATGAATCATCCGGGAAACCTTAATCGGGGAAGGCACTATCGGGGCGGAAGACCTGAATGACAAAAGAGAAAAACGGATGAATAAGAACATATAAAGGAGATGTACTATGCCTAATGGATTTGGACAAGGAAGAGGTTTCGGTCGTGGCGCAGGTGGCGGCGGAATGGGATTCGGTTTTCGCGGAAGTTCCCCTGCCTGGCCTTACGTCGGAAGGGGAAGAGGCGGACTGCCGAGATGCGGCTACGGCGCAGGCATCGGTGCCCCGGCGGCAGGTTTTTATCAGCCGCCTTATTCCGCAACGCCGGCTCCCGGTTATGATTCATATGCAGCCGAAGTATCGAAGGAAGATGAACTCGGTTTCATGAAAAATCAGGCGGAAGCAATTAAAACACAGCTCGAAGAAATCAAATCCAGAATGCATGACCTGGAAAAAGAATAACAGCCCGCTTATGTTTCCTGGTAAAGGGGGAATAGCTTATGCCGAATTTTGACGGTACCGGACCGGAAGGAAAAGGCCCGATGACTGGGTTGAGCCGGGGGTATTGCGTTATCCCGCTGACAAGCTCGAAGAAAGAACTCGATTTCTTGAAACAACAGGAGACCGTGCTAGAAGCACAGTTAAAACAAATCAGAAGCAGAATGCAAGGTATGAATACCGAAAAGGAGGTACACAATGCCGGGATTTAATGGTACAGGCCCCAATGGGATGGGAGCAATGACAGGAGGAGGCAGAGGTTTCTGCAATCCGGGGAGAATCGGCTCACGAAGTTTTACCGCCCCCCGACGGACGCCATATCCGCGCTACGGATATTCACCATACACACCTCAGGTAAGCCGTGAACAGGAACTTGATTTTCTGAAAGCGCAGGCTGATTCCTTGAAGAATGAACTCAACCGGCTGGAAGCTGAAATCAGCAGACTCTCCAGCAGCAAAGAATAAGGAGGTATCCATGAAAATAGCAATTTCTGCAAACGGGACGACGCCGGAAGCTGACGTCGACCCGAGATTCGGACGGTGTCAGTACTTTATGATTGCTGATACGGATACAGGCACTTTCGAAGCGATGGATAACTCCAGCGCGGCTGCTGCCGGCGGGGCCGGTATCTCGGCAGCCAGGACGATTGCCGGAAAAGGAGTTGAAGCTGTTCTCACCGGAAACTGCGGACCAAACGCCCATCAGGTGTTTACGGCTGCCGGAATACAGGTGATACCAAATGTCACCGGAACGGTAAAAGATGCCGTCGCCGCCTGGAAAAGCGGTCGGTATTCAGCCTCCCGGGAAGCTAATGTGCCTGACCACTATGGAACAGGCGGTCGCAGCAGCGGGATGGGACGAGGCATGGGAGGTGGCGGCGGCAGAGGAATGGG
>CAYSQK010000042.1:0-10434 GCA_964433075.1 uncultured Dehalococcoidales bacterium | reverse complement strand
ATCTCGCCAGCCGAATTTGGACATGAAAAAGGTGATGACCGGCGGAAAAATCAGCCCGCCGATTCCGCCGCAGGCAGAGAGAAGGGTAATGGCAATTGTCCTCCGGCGGTGAAACCAGTTCATTATCAGCCCGTTTGATGCGATGAATGACCCGAAAGCCTGCCCTGCTCCGATGACGATGCTGTATAACAGGTAAATATGCCAGACTTCGGTGATACGGGACATGGCGGCTGCCCCGAGAATCAGGACAGCGTTTCCGATTATCATGTTTCGGCGGGGTCCGAATCGCATGGTAGTGATACCTGCCAGAGGGCCCAGAATCCCGACCGTTACCCAGAAAAGTGAAAACGGCCCGGACAGCGCCGTCCGGCTCCAGCCCATCGAATCGCACATTTCAGGGAGAAAAACACTGTAGGAAACGACAATGTTCCCTACCATGCTGATGAGCATGGACAAGGCTCCGGCGAGCACTATCCATCCGTAAAATCTGTTTTTTGCAAAATGTCGTGCTATCATGATTGCAGCTTGTCCGAAAAAAATGAGAGGCACCGTTCCGAAATGAATGCTGTGAGGATGGTAACCTGATGTATTGTACCATCATAAACGCAGGAAACGTAACCGCGTCTATTATGGTTCGTTTTATTCTTGCTTTCTGAACAGTCCGAGGAACCGGTCCTCGTATTCCTTGAACAGACCCCATCGTTCAAGTTCATCCTTGAGTTCGCCGGCTTCACGTGTCCCTGCAGCCACTTCTTCGAACATCTCGTTTATCTTGTCTGTTGCACCGCGGGGGGTACCGCGGGAATCCATCTCGAGCAACCCCCGGGTTTCGAGCTGTTTGAAGTTGTGGGGAGCCGAAGTACGGGTGATTTGAAAGATGAATTTCATCAGGGAGACGTCCCAGAGTGTGTCTTCTCCCCTGATAATAGCTGCCAGTTTGTCTTCACGGTGGTCGATGGTGGTGTTCAGCCTTTCGACGACCGCTCGTATATCTTCGGAGACGATGTTCATTTCCTTCGGCTCGTTCCGGTAGGAATATACCAGTCCGTGAATGCTTCGTTCTCCGAATTCTTCCATGAGCGCCCGGAAATATTGTCGTGCTTCCGGGCTGAAGCCTTCCAGGTTCGAGAGGTAGTATGGTGTTACCAGTTTCGGTCGTTCGGCAATGACCTTGCCTTCCCGTATCACCGTCTCGGTGCTGTTCGAGAATTCTGAATAAACCGGTTCGGTGACCAGGTAATAGTAAATACTGGTAGTGCCGAAGGTATAAAGGTTCTGCTTCGGCGCCCGTAGTATTTCCGTATTCAGCACAGCCTGTGCGATTCTCTTATCGATATTCATTCCCTGTTCAGACCTTCTGTAATGCGTATTAAGCCATTTCTATGAGTTCGCGCACGTATTCGTTCAGGTGGCGGGTGTACTGATTGTCAATTTGCGTTTGAACCCTTTTCCACTCCGCCTGGAATTGCGGCTGTTTTTCAACATCGATTTTCGTATTCATCCGGGTGCCTGTCTGCTGCTGAATTGCCTGACGTATCTTGTCTTCGAATTCTTCCCTCAACGATTCAAAAGCCTGTTTTTTCTGCTGCTCACCCTGTTCTTCATAGTGATTGAAGATGTACCGTATCTTGCTGAAATTGTTTTCCAGAGCTGTTTTATCGGTTTTCAACAGTTTCAGACCGTCCATCATTTTCTTGTTGGTCTGCTTGATGAAGTCAGTCTTCGGCAGGGCGATATTCCTTGCTAGAACGGCGGCTGCCCCACCGGCAACATATTTTCTGGCTGTTTCGTCGAACTCATTGATTTCTGCCAGGAGATTAACTTTTTCCTTGAGGAACCTGCCGGCCAGCTTTTCACCTTCCGGTGTATATTTCCACTGGAGGCGTTCCTCTTCGGTCGGTTCGCTCATCCGGTTCACTTTTTCCATTGCAATTTCAAACGCACTTTTTATGTCGCTCATCCTGTATCACCTCTGGTACATTCTTATGTATATTGTAATTATACAATACCCCTTCGTACACAAAAAAGAGAGAGCGGGAAGCTCTCTCTTCCGCGAGACGTCTATTCCTTTTTATGCGGCATCGACAGCGCTGAGCGTTTCGAACATGTGATAGTAGAGCCCCTTCTGCGCCAGAAGCTCCTTGTGCGTCCCCGATTCGACGATTTTTCCCGAATCGAGGGCGATGATGCGGTCGGCCGAGGTAATAGTCGAAAGCCGGTGGGCTATTATCAGGCAGGTACGGCCTTTGGCCAGTTTTTTTAAAGCCTTTTGCATGATGCGTTCGGTCGTCGTGTCGACGCTCGAAGTCGCTTCGTCCATGATGAGAATCGGCGGGTCGGCGATAATCGCCCTGGCGAGGCAGGTTAGCTGCCGCTGACCGGCGCTGAGATTCCCTCCTCGTTCACCAACCGGGGTATCGTAGCCTTTGTCCATGCGGGAGATAGCCTCGTGAACCCCGGCTGCCTTTGCTGCATTGAGGACTTCTTCACGGTCCGCATCGAGTTTTCCGTAACGGATATTGTCTTCAATCGTTCCGGAGAACAGGAACGCATCCTGCGGGACAATGCCGACCTGTCTTCTCAGCGACTCAATTGTAACCGATTTAATATCGTAGCCGTCGAGAATGATTTGTCCGTCGTCGATATCGTACAGTCTCGAAACGAGGTTCATCAGACTGCTCTTGCCGGCGCCGGTATGCCCGACGATAGCGATGGTTTCACCGGGATTGACTTTCAGATTTATGTCATGCAGAACCTCGACTCCCGGGTCATAGGAGAACCTGACATGGTCGAATTCGACTGCTCCTTTGATTGGGGGCATGTCGATAGCGCCGGGGCTGTCGACGATTTCCGGTTCGACATCGAGAAGCTCGATGATACGAGTCCCTGAAGCCATTGCTCTCTGAAGCATGGTGTACTGCATGGTGAGCTGCATAATCGGTTCGAAGAACCGCTGAATGTACATGATAAAGCCAATCAGGACGCCGGCTCCCATCACCCCCTCCAGTACCTGATAGCCACCGTAGATAATCAGCATACCGTAGGCGAGGGCAGTCATTATCTGGACGACCGGATTCATGAACGCCTGGAGCCTGGCAGCTTGTATATTAGCATCGAGATGTTCCCGGTTGGCATTGTCGAACTGGTCCAGATTGACGTCTTCCCGCGACAGGCTTTGTACTGCCCGAACGCCCGATATGCCTTCCTGAAGCTGGTCGTTGACTTCGGCAATCGCCCGTCTCACTCTGACGAATGCCCGCCGGGCATGCCGCTGCCAGACGAAGACGATGATTGCCAGCAGCGGGACGACGGTCAGGGTTAGCAGTGCCAGTCGGGCGTTCATGGTAATCATGACGACGGCGATACCGACCAGGGTTATCAGGCTCGTCAGCATGTTCAGAACGCCGTTCGTCAGCACTTCTTGAAGCTGGTTGATATCATTCTGAATGCGGGACATGAGCTTGCCGACCTTGTTATGACTGAAGAACTTGAGCGACAATTCGTGAAGATGGTCGAACATCTCGTTCCGCATCGTGTACAGGATAGACTGCCCGGCGTAGGAGAGGTAGAGGTGAGCCATGTATTCACCGCCCATGGTGATGAGTTCTACGCCTATCAGTATCAGCGACATGACCAGCAGACCGTTAAAATCTCCCTTGAGAATGTAGCTGTCGACGGCGATGGTAATGAGATACGGCACAGCGAGATTGGCCAGGGTGCGAAGCATCATACCTGTTGCTCCGGCAATCATCCAGCCTTTTACGGGGCCGAAATATTTGGCCATTCTTTTATAGACGGTGGTATCGAGGACGCTGCCGAGAACATCCTGTTCTTCCATGTCGCCGGCACCGTGCAGTCTGCCTCCGGGTCCGCCGGGCCCTCCTGGCCCTCCTCCGCCGTGAAACATACTAGTTGTCCTCCGTTATGTTTTCGTCCTGAGACATTAACTGTGATTCGTACACATTGTAATACATGCCTTTTTTCGCCATCAGTTCGGTATGCTTTCCCTGCTCGATAACTTGTCCTTTTTCAAGCATCAGGATAAGGTCGGCATTCTTGATAATCGGGAGGCGGTGGGTGATGATGAAGGTTGTCCTCCCTTTGATAAGCTGGTCGAGGGCCTGGCGAATCATTTTTTCGGTGTCCGCGTCGACACTCGACATCGAGTCATCGAGAATCAGGATACTCGGATTAATGAGCAGCGTTCTGGCGATAGCGAGACGCTGTTTTTCACCGCCGGAGAGGGTTAACCCTCGCTCGCCGACCCAGGTTTCGTAACCGTCGGGGAGCGTGACAATGAAATCATGGAGCGAGGCAGCTTTCGCCACTTCTTCTACCTGTTCAAGCGTCGCATCAACCGCTCCGTAGGCAATATTGTCTTTAATAGAACCGGAGAAGAGGAAAATATCCTGCTGGGATATCCCGACATTGCGGCGCAATGAGGCTATTGTTACATCACGGATATCGGTGCCGTCGATTTTTATCGAACCCTGCGTGACGTCATAGAACCGGGAAATCAGATTAGCGATAGTACTTTTACCGCTTCCTGAACCGCCGAGGAGAGCGATAAGCTGTCCTGGTTCAGCACGGAAGCTGACATCTTTCAGGGTTGCTGCAATCGAATCATAGCTGAAACTTACCTTATCGAAGGTAACCTCTCCCCTGACTTTATCGAGGACGATTGCATCCGGTTTTTCCTTGACGGCTGATTCCGTATCGAGTATCTCCAGAATTCTCTGCCCTGCTGAAATGGTACGAGTTATCATATTGACCATCATCCCGACCTGCCGCACCGGCATGACCATCATGTTGACGTAGAGGGTAAACTGGGTCAGGTCGCCGATGGTCATGGTACCGTCGATGACCTGCAGACCTCCCCAGAAAAGTATCAGAATGGTCGGCAGACTCATGACGAACATCATGACCGGCATTCTGGTCGCCATCTGTCTGGCAATGCTGATATGCTGGTCATATAGCACCGTTGCCTGAGTCGAGAACTTCCGGCTTTCCTCTTTTTCCCGGCGGAATGCCTTGACGATTCGTACCCCGATGAGGCTTTCCTGAAGAATAATACCGAGCTGGGCCATCATTTCCTGAACCTGCATCCATAACGGACGGATACGGGTGCTGAAACGCACTGCCAGCCAGCCGATTATCGGCATGAAAGCCATGCTCATCAGGGCAAGCTGCCAGTTCATGACGAGAAGAATGACGGCAACCGTCACCACCATGACGACGAGCTGGATAATACCGACCAGCCCCATACCGAAAAACATCCGGACGGCTTCAACGTCGACGGTTGCCCGGGACATGAGCTGCCCGGTCTGGGCTTTATCGTAATAGGCAAAGCTGAGTCTCTGGAGCCGGTCGTAAATGGCGTTTCTGACGGTGTACGAAACCTTCTGAGAGATTGTTTCCTGAAGGTAACTCTGCCCGTATCCGGCCAGTCCCCGCAGGGCGCTGGCGGCGACGATTGTTCCGGCGACCCACCAGATGGCGGTTTCCCGGGCCATCGGCCACCAGAGGAAGGCGCTGTCAGCGTCCCTGAGCGCCATGTCGATGCCGGTCCCGAGCATTCGGGGAATAATCATGCTGAGAACGATTCCGACAAACAGGAACGCCAGAGTAACAATCAGCCATTTCCACTGGCCCCGGACAAACACAAATAATCGTAATACTGTCTTCATAGCACCATCAATATGCAGTTTTCTGTCACCGGATGCGGCTAGTCTTTCGAAATATCCTCGAAGGCCTGAGACAGAATTTTCCGCATGCGGCTGAGTTTTTCAGTGTCTGCGTGTCTGACCCTGTCTCTGAAAAGGCCGGCGAGTTTCTCAAACTCGTGCATCGTTTGTACAATATCACCGGAATTCTCCGGATTATACCATTGCTTCATCCGGTCCTGAATGCGTTCCTGAGAGGCTTTCTCCTCTTCGAGGAACATCAGTCCGTCTTTCGTAATCGAATAGACTTTTTTCCCGTCCTGCTCGCTCGATGTCACGTACCCCATTTCTTCGAGCATCTGTAAAGTCGGGTACACAGAACCAGGACTCGGAACATAAAAACTGTGAAAACGCTCTTCGAGCGAACGGATTATTTCATAGCCGTAACTCGGCTTTTCTTTCAGGTGATGGAGAAGGATGTATTTGAATTCCCCTCGCTGAAACGGTCTTCGGTGCCGGTGCACGTGCGTAGGCGGGGGAATGTGTTCGAAATCGTGTTCTTGAAACTCGTTTTTGATGGCAGCTCCTCCGACGGCAATCGCTGAAACGATATATCGGTATGATTATAAAATACACGAATTATTTCTGTCAATGTTTCTATTTTTTAATGTCTAGCCGCCTGTCTTTCTTCTCGCGTGCGCCTCCTGACGTGCTGAATACCGAATGAGTTTTAATGCGGAAACGCTTTTTCGATATTGTATTTTAAGGGAGCATTGAGTGATGTTCATCGTATGAAAGTGTTGCAAAAAATACATTTACAGGAAAGTAGTAGTAGGCTCCGGCAAGTAACCCTGTCCTTCGTAATTGCCTGCCGAATCCCTTCAGGTGTACTATTGATTCAGGTATTTAAAGAAAGAATAAGACTGCTGTTAAGTGAACAATAAGAGCCGTTACCGGTTTGTCATATTTGCCAATGTTATCCTGGTTCGAAGCTGTGTCGGACTGATATGGGCCTCAGCCGGACCGCTGCTGCCGCTGATTATTCAGGAGTTCGAACTCAGCCGGAGTACGGCGAGCTGGTTTGCTTCGATTGCCCCGCTGACCATCGCCGTCATCTCCCTGCCGGTCAATATTGTCGTCGGCCGTTTCGGCCTGAAAAAGATGTTTGCTGTTGGCGCCTTCTTCCAGGCAATGGGTATCCTGTCTTTTTTTGCCGACAGTTTTATCGCGATTCTCCTCCTGCGTATGTGCTTTGCCGTAGGCAACTGTATCATCATTCCCGTCGCTACTGCCATCACCGCCGAGTGGTTCAGCAGCCGCGAACTGCCGATTCTCAACGGCATCGGTATGAGCTTCGTCAATCTCGGAAACGGGGTGGCGTTTGCGATTACCGTACCTTTAGCAACCTGGTTGTCCTGGAATGCGCCTGTCTATATCTACGGGGCCGTCGCCCTGGTCTGGGCAATCTGCTGGTGCATCATCGGTAAAGAGAAGAAAAAAGAACCGGAACTCGTTTCTCCGGACCCATCGGCCTTTGTCGACCGGCGTCCGGATTTGGGTTTGAAAAAAATACTGACCAATAAAACCGCTCTCCTTCTGACACTTTCAGTAACGGTATCCTGGGCGATGGGCAACGCCATCGGTTCCTGGTTGCCCGACTATTATTTTTCTGTGTTCGGTATACCCCTGAGTCAGGCGAGTTCAATTATGACCTTCTCGACGGTCGGCGGCACAATCTCCTGTATCACCGGAGGAATACTCTCGACGAGGATCGGAAAACGCCGTCCGTTCATTATCATTTCAGGGCTGTTTACCGGTCTTTCAGCCCTGTTCGCCGTTCTTTTCAATATTCCGGCGCTCATCTACGTTGCTGTGACGTTGTTCGGAGTCTTCGGAGCAATTCATGTCTCGAGCCTTTTTACTATCCCCATGGAGATACCGGAAATGTCGATGCGCTCGGGGATGATTGTCATCGCCATGATGCAGGTGGGTGGTAATCTCGGTAATTTCATCAGTCCCCTCGTGACCGGCGCAATTGTCGATGCTACCGGTTCTTACCTGACGGCGTTTATCACCTTCATTGTCCTCTCGCTCGGCCTGCTCGCGGCAGGGATACTGATGCCGGAAACAGGCCCGGCCGGTTCGAAGCCGGATACACCGTCCGTAACTGCCTCCATTTGAGTGCCGAGCCTTTCCGGTGTATCATTAAACTGGTCTTGAAATACATTATTTAGAATTGAATATTCCATTTGAACAATAGCAACCGGTACCGGTTTGTCATATTTATTAATATATTCCTGGTTCGTCTCTGTGTTGGCATTATCTGGGCTTCTGCCGGCCCTCTGCTGCCCCTGCTGATTGATGAGTTCGGTATCAGCCGGAGCACTGCTGGCTGGTTTGCTTCGATTGCTCCGCTGACGATTGCCGCCATATCGCTGCCCGTCAATTCGCTGGTTAACCGGCTCGGCCTGAAGCGGATATTCACAATCGGCTCCTTCCTGTTGGGAATGGGTATATTTACCTTTTTTCTGACCGATTACATTTCGGCACTGTTTTTCCGCATCTGCTTCGCCGCTGGCACCGCCATCATTATCCCGGTTGCGACTGCGATAACGGCGGAGTGGTTTACCAGTCGGGAACTTCCCATCCTCAACGGTATCGGCATGAGCGCTGCGAATGTCGGTAACGGCATAGCCTTTCTGGCCACGGTGCCGCTTGCTGCATGGCTTTCCTGGAAAGCTCCGATTGTGATATATGCGGCATTTGCCCTGCTCTGCGCCGTCTGCTGGGTTTTCATCGGCCGCGAAAGGAAAGACGGGCCGGAAACAGTTACCGATATTTCAGGGATTCCTGATACCCGGCCTGATTTGCCCTTGAAGAAGATACTGACAAACAAAGTTGCGATTCTTATGACGCTTACGGTTACCCTTTCCTGGGCGCTGGCTAACGCTATCAATTCGTGGTTGCCGGATTACTACTACACCGCTTTCGGTATTCCGCTCAACCAGGCCAGTTCGATTCTATCCATTTATACCGTCAGCGCTACTATTGCCAGCATTGGCGGAGGTATTCTATCGGTAAGAATGGGGCGCCGCAAACCGTTTATCATAATCTCCGGGCTTTTCAGCGGTCTGGCCGCCCTGTGCGCCATTCTTTTCAACATTCCGGCTCTTATCTATATCAGCATCGCTCTGTTCGGGGCATTCTTCGGTATCCAGATTTCAAGTACGTTTACCATCCCCATGGAAATGCCCGGCATGTCGGTTCGCTCCGGTGTTATTGTACTCTCCATGATGCAGGTTGGCGGTAACTTCGGAAACTTCGTCAGCCCTCTGCTGGTCGGTACCCTGTACGATAGTACCGGCTCATACCTGCCGGGCTTTATTACCTTTATCGTCCTCTCGTTCGGTTTACTGATTGCCGGGTTACTAATCCCCGAAACGGGACCGGCTGCCCAAAAATCTCCTTCTGTATCCAATGCCTAGATTCTGTCTGGAAAAATGGTTCAGAACGGTATATAGTAGACAGAAAGAACACATTCACATTCGGGTGTACTGTTGAAAA
This sequence comes from uncultured Dehalococcoidales bacterium, assembly GCA_964433075.1. Taxonomy (GTDB): domain Bacteria; phylum Chloroflexota; class Dehalococcoidia; order Dehalococcoidales; family UBA2162; genus MGML01. The sequence continues at coordinate 1,207 of CAYSQK010000042.1, read as the reverse complement.
ACAGACTGTATTGTATCTCTGTTGGTTTGATAACGGCCGTTATTTTAGCTGCCGGTGCTTTACTCTGGACTGGTGGAACCGCGGTGATTGGTGATATCGGTGACGCTTCGGCCGTGTGGTCGCTCGGCAGTGAGAGCGCTCCTGTTGTCATTGACCTGTATCCTGATTTCAACTGCCCCGTCTGTCTTGAAAAAGAACGCTCTGCGCTTCAGGCGTACTCGGCGTTTCAGGGAAAAATCAAGCTTATCTACCATCACTACCCTATGCAGTCTCTCTCGGAAAAGGTCTGCGCCGCCCTTGAAGCTGCCGGCGAACAGGGGAAATTCTGGGAGATGCATCACGCGCTGATTAATGGAGACCCGGCTGATATTGCCGTCGTGCTTTCGACTGCCGCCGGACGGGTAGAAAACCTTGATGAGTTTGCTGATGAATACCTCAATGACGCTGCCGAATCAATCGGCCTTGACCTTGATTCATTTCAACAAACGCTGAATGACGAGTCAGTGTATGAGCAGATTCTGGAAGCGAAACAGCGGGCAGTTGAACGGGGAGTGAAAACGGCTTCGTTGTTCATCAACGGCCGGGAATACGTCAGCGGTCACGGTACCTTCGCTGAGTTCGCCGCATTGATTGAAGCCGAACTCGAAAGGCAGGGAACAGATGCTGCGGAATAGGCTTGTTACCCTGAACATGTCTCGTTATGCACCGTACCTCTTGCTCCTGCTCCGGCTGGTTCTGGCCGGCATTTTCATCGTTTCCGGAGTCACTAAACTGCCGATGCAGATGGAGTTTGCCGAAATCGTCCGGGATTTTCATATCCTCCCTGACTTTCTGGCGGTAGCGTACGGGGCCGCGCTTCCCTGGGTGGAATTGATGGCCGGTGGGTACCTTCTCCTCGGCATCCTGATAAAACCCTCTGCCGTAATCGTCCTGCTCATGGCAGTCAGTTTCCTCATTGCCAATATCTCGGCGACGGTTACCGGTAATTACTACTGCCCGAACTGCTTCGGAGAACTGTTCCGACTGACTCTCCCGCAGGCGATTGCCGTCGATGTCCTTGTTATGATTGCTTCGTTAATGCTGCTGGCGGTAGCGGGAAATCGGGAAATTCTCGGTTTCGATGCCTGGTTCAGGCATAGGTTCGGCCCGAAAAGCTAGGAGTCTGTCCGAGTAATAGTCTCAAACAGGCATAAAAGGATATAATAGA
>CAYSQK010000041.1:0-10504 GCA_964433075.1 uncultured Dehalococcoidales bacterium | reverse complement strand
GATTCTCTGGTGACGGAAATCCTTGTTGAAAAAGGAAAAGTTCAGGGCGTTAAGGTGCTTGACTGTCGTACCGGCAGTACCGAACAGTTTGCCGGTCGATTCATGATTTTATCCACCGGCGGCGCCGGACAGTTATACAAGTTCAATACGAATTCGGATATCGCCACCGGTGACGGATTGTTGCTGGCATACAATGCCGGCGCTGAAATTGCCGATATGGAATTCTATCAGTTCCATCCGACAGCCCTGTCCCTCCCGGGAGTTGCCCCGTTCCTCATTTCGGAAGCCGTCAGGGGAGAAGGCGGCATCCTTCGGAATGGTGAAGGCCGCGCCTTCATGAAAGATTACGCTGAGAAAGGTGATTTGGCACCTCGTGATATCGTCGCCCGCAGCATTGTCTACGAAATGGAAAAAACGAAGACAACCAAAGTGTATATCGATGTCACTCACCTTCCTCCCGTACGGATTACCACCCGGTTTCCTCACATCTACCAGTTCTGTCTCGAGCATAATCTGAATATCACCAAAGAATTGATACCCGTTGCTCCGGCTGCTCACTACATGATTGGAGGAGTGAAGACGAATAGCTGGGGCGAAACGAATATTTCAGGTCTTTTTGCCTGCGGGGAAACCGCCTGTACCGCCATTCACGGAGCCAACCGCCTCGCTTCGAATTCTCTCCTTGAGGCAGTTGTCTTCAGTAAGAGGATTATCGAAAAGACGATTAACGGGAAAAACGCGGCGGTATCGGGTAATGCTGAGTATCTGTCGGAGACTCACTCGCTCGAACGCCGGGAGGATGCATCGTCCGGTATAATTCCCACCTTTTCCGCACTTCAGACGCTTCTCTGGGAAGAAGTCGGTATCATGAGAAATAAAGAAGGCTTGGCCCGTGCTGTTGAAACACTCGCCGCCTGGCAGAACCGCATACCGCAGCCGGCTGACCGCCCGACATGGGAATTGAGCAGTCTGATAGCCGCCGGGAGATTTGTGGCTGAAGCAGCCTTGATAAGGAAAGAAAGCCGGGGAGCGCACTTCAGGTCGGATTATCCGAAACGGTCGAACCGTTGGAAGCATCACATCGTTTTTACCCGTAACCGGTAATTTTTTCCTTGTCAGGCTTGTTTATGCTTCCGGCTGGCCGTAGCCGAGTTTTTTCGCTCTGTCTGTCCAGCCGGAGTCGGTTTTGAAGGGGATGCCTTTTTCCCCTTCGCCGTAACACCATTCGCAGTAAAATGCCCGGCATACATCCGGTTTTGTTTCCTGTATTCCGCAGGAATACTTCCCGTCTTCTGTTTTCACGATGAAGGGACAGTATTCGTAATTTGCGTCTGTTCCTTCGGCAGGGAGGAGGTCGCCGTACCCTCCCTCAGGCGGAATCGTTGCACATCGCAGGATGTCGTCTCTGCCCTGTTCTACCCATCTCCGGTAATCGGCCGGCTTCGTGATGAGTACCATCGGTCCTCGGCAGCACTTCCCGCACCGGTCGCATGCTAGAGGTTCATTCAAAAAATTACCCCCGTCTATTGTTTTTCCTTGACAGCGGTCTGATACGGAATGGTAAAGAAAAACCGGCTGCCTTTCCCTTTGCGGCTCTCAACCCGCATGGTACCGCCGTGCGCCTCTACCAGGTTTCTGGCAATAGCCAGCCCGAGACCCATTCCCCCCTTGGACCTCGTTCCGTCGATGAGCTGCCGGTACGGTTCGAAAATGGACTCTTTCTGCTTCGAAGACAGACCCGGACCGGTATCTCTGATTTCAACCAGTACCTCGGATGTATTATCCTTCACTATTAGTGTGACGGTCCCTCCCTCGGGGGTGTACTTGCTGGCGTTATCGATGAGGTTGTAGATAACCTGTCTGATTCTGACTTCGTCTCCGTACACCGGCGGAAGCGTTTCCGGTATTGCCATGGTGAACGAGATATTCGCTCTCGAAAAGAGGGCTTCGAATTCAATCTGCATCGACCGTATTGTTTCGAGGAAGTTGAACTTCTCCGGCAGGATTTCGAGGATTCCAAGTTCTCCCCTCGACATGTCGAACAGTTCATTGGTTCTTTTTGTCAGTTCGTAGGCGCTCCGGTTGATGTTTTTTGACAGCCGTTGCAGAGTCTCATCAAGCGCCATCTCCATCATCAGTTCACTGGATGACAGGATAGCCGTTAACGGCGTTTTCAGTTCGTGAACGATTGCTGCCGAAAATTCCGTTCTCTTCTTCATCTCGTGTTCGACTTTTTGTCGTAAGGTGATTTCCTGCTCGTAGAGTTGTTTCAGTTTTGCTTCGGCTTTCTTCTCTTCGGTGATATCGGACATGATGAGCACGAAGGAATCCTGTTCACGTGTCTCTCCTCTGACCACCATCGTCGATACTCTCATGTGTATCGATTTCCCGCTCTTCAGGTGGTGAATGGTTTCTCCCCGCCACAGTCCCTTCTCGTTAACCGCTTTCTTCACATTGCCGACGGTCGTACTTACCGGTTCTATCCGGCATACTTTTCTGATATCCTTGCCGATAATATCTTCTTTTTTGATTTCGAAAATACGCTCGGCAGCTTTGTTCCAGCTCAGTATTTTCAGGTTGAAGTCATGTGAAATGATTGCTTCGGCAACATTGTCGACCAGGCTTGCCTGGTATCGTAACTGTTCCTCCGCTTTCTTCTTTTCGGTGATGTCGGTGACGACTGATATGGCGCACGCCATGCCGGTCATCGTTATCGGTTCGGCATTAATGACACCGATGCCTGTTTCACCCGACTTTTTTCTGAATCGGTGCTCGAAGTTGGTGACTTTGCCGTCTTTCTTGAAAAGGGACATCAATGTTTCCCGGTCATGGTCGTCGACCCACATGTTGAGCTCCCGGGTAGTGTGTCCCAGGACTTCCTCTCTCGTATAACCGGTGAGGTTCAGGAAACTGTCGTTTACCTCGATGAACCGGCCGTCGCTCAACCGGGTAATGGTAATTCCGTCCGGGACAGAGCGGAAAGCCCGCGACGTTCGCTCTTCTGAAATTCGCAGTTCTTCCTCGACCTTTTTTCGCTCGGTGATATCATTCGCCAGCGTTATCCAGCCGTGTCGGGTTCCGTTTCGTTCGATGGTCTGGGCGAGAACATCCACCCAGATAGCACCGTTGGGGGTGATGTATACCTGTTCCTCTCGGTTATTGCCTTTTTCGACGAGGAGTCGGACTCGTTCATCGTTCTGGCCGGGGTAATCTTCCTGCATTGTAATGAGGTCGCCGATGTACCGGCCGAGTGCTTTGGATGCTTCGATGCCGAAAATCTCCTCACAGGTCGCATTCCAGTACGTGACATTGAAGTCGTTATCCATGGCGTAGACGCATTCCTGAATCGATTTCAGAGCCGCGTCGGAAAACATCAGGGTTTCTTCGATTCGCTTCTGTTCGGTAACATCCCGGATAACCGAAAGGATACCCGTGACCTTCCCGTTTTCATCCTTGACCGGGTGCTTCGTCGCTTCGTAGATTCTGTCGGTCCCGTCGATGGTAACGGTTGAAGTATGCGTATGCGGTTGCCCGGATGCAATGACCGCATCATCGGCATCATTAAGCATCTTTGCGAGTTCCGGCGGATGCATGTCTTCGGTACGCATGCCTGCCACCTCGGCCGGCGATTTCCCGAAAATGGAAGCGAACAGCGAATTGCATGAAATGTATACATGCTCGGTGTCCTTCAGGGCGATGTGTTCGGGGATGCTTTCGACGACCGTCAAATAACGGCTTTCATTCTGTTTGAGGTATTCGCTGACTTTTTCCCGCACCACATCCTGCTCGGTTATCTCAGCCAGGTGCCGGCGGAGGTCGCTGAGTTCGGCCAGAAGCTCTTCACGGGTTTTTATTGCGTCATCTTCCATACCGGCTTATTATATCACCCGAAAGCCGGTTACGGTACATGCGGCCGCTCCGTTAATACCCGCCGGAATAGGAAATAATCCCTGAAGCATTCGGCGTCAGCCCGCCGTGCTCGCTGCTGAAAGACAGGACGATGTATATCATACAGAATGCGTCCTGGTTAGTTCCGATTGTTACCGTTGCTTCAGAGTCTCCTGGTTCGATAATCGGGCTGGAGACATCGAAGGTATCGATATCGACGCCGTCGATGAACAATCCGTCGAGACCGCTGCTCTTGCCGTTCCAGACATTATATGGTGGATTTGTGTGAGGAGTAAGATTATCGGTTAAATAGGTCCCATTAAATCTGATGTAATCAACTGTATCTGCCCAATACCACGGCCATGGAGGTGATAACTTGGGGTCATCTCCGTTGAATCCATATTCTTCATCACCTTCGCCGACGAAGACGGTGAAGGTTGCTTCGGCATTCTCCGGTGATTCGAATCCCTCGATGGTGAACGTATGGGTACCGCTCGAGGCATAGAGAAACTGGTCGTAAATAAATAACTGGTGAGGGTCTTCTGTGGGACTTGAATAGAACAGGATAAGAGACCAGCCTGCATACGAAAGATATTCTCCGGTATCTGCCATTACGTCCGCGACAGCGTACTCACCGTTTCCCTGGGGGTTAACGGCTTGCACCAGGTCTGTTACATCGAGGAAACATGAGTAGTGGTAATCTCCGCCTCCGGTGGAGATTGTCGAATGTTTTGAAGCAGTAATGTTTGCCGTCCCGTTGGCAGCTGTTCCGTTATCGGTGAAATATACTCCCTGCCCGTTAATTGAGAAAAGAGCATCCTTATCGGCTTCAGCCGTATCTTGTCGCCATCCTGCCCAGTAAAGATAGGCGAGAACGACTTCCCCATCAGCCGGGATATCGGTGACATTGGCGCTGCTTGATTCGAGGAGAAGGTATCTTTTTTCGTCCTCATGTTTATCTGTCATGAGAGTATTTCCGATTGCCCGGTAATCACCCTTCATCTGGTAAACGCCTTCGCCCAGTGATGAACCTTCGCTGAAATAGGTACTTGAATTCAGAGAGTATGTTTTACTGGTCGTATTATCTGCCGCGGTGGCGGTCATTTCGTAGAGTTGACATCCTGTTTCCCATGCTAACGGGACATCCGTACTGTCTGTCTTGACCCAGCAGATGCTCCCTCCGCCTATATCGTTGATTGGGGTAACCTGAAAATACAGCTTCAATGATCGCGGGTATTCTGTTCCCGGTGTGAATCCTCCTCCTCCTGAAGGAGCAACATAGAGTTCACTAAAGGTTTTATCGGTGAATGTCCACGTGTATATTTTCCCGCCGCGTTTGTTTACAGCCGGTAAAGTAGGATTGCTTGTCGTAAGGCCGCTGCTGCTGCCTGAAACATACTCGAACCGTGAAGGCAGCCACACCGAGATACTTTCTACATCCTCATCTTTAATGGATTCGTTGAAACTTATCTGAATCATGTATTTCCCGAGCGTTCGGTTGATGATACCGCCGGTGATTTTCAAGCTGTCCGGAGCGGTCGTGTCGTAGGTACCTTCCACCAACCCTGTCAGCGGCCATATGTACGTGACATTCACGGACACGTCTTTCCCGTTGATGGTTTCCGGCAGGGTATACGTTGTTGACTCCCCATAGGTTCCCGGGGTGAACGGCAAATCCTCATTCTGCATCCGCCACAGCACTTCTTCCAGTCCCGCATCGGCAGCGTACTCCAGGCGTATCGTCTCGTCGTAGGTAACGCCTGCTTTCGTCCCGGTATGCGTCAGGTTTATCAGCGATACAATGGTAATACTGCCGATTGCCAGAAAGCCGAGCGTGATGAGGAGCGCCATTCCCTTTTGTTCGGTATGCAGTTTTGTCAATATTTTTTTCATATCATTTCCTTCGTCGGGAACCTATCCCGGTCTCGGGAAAACCCGGTACAATCTCGTTTCGGTGTGTCCGAGCATGCCGGTACCGACCGCTGCGGTCACCTTCAGGTTGAAAATACCGTCGGTATAGTTACAGGTGGTCATGTCGCCGGAGCTGTCGATGTACTGCGAAATGTAGAATGTCGAATTGTCCGTATCGTTCACTGATTGTCTTCGTACCAGTTTCTTCATCGACCCCGAATCCATGTCCTGAAACGTATAGGTAATTTCATATCGGTCGCCGGTGCTTGCTTCGACCCAGGTCAGTTCGAGGAAATCCGGAGCCGTCAGATTTGCCGCCGTTTGAATCGTCTGCGCCATGTGGACGTCTGTCCCGATTTTGTTCCCGGTATACTGAACCTGCAGGATTGACGTCATCCGGTTGCTGTTTGTTTCGGTATTCCTGATAACCTGAAAGGTTCCGCCGAAAATGGCCGTCGAAGCCGCGCCGAGAATAGCGACGGCTATCAGCAGTTCAATCAGTGTGTACCCTTTCTGGCCTGATTTCATCGGTCTGTTTTGTATCCTTCGAGTGTATAGATGACGGCGTCTTCCCGGCTGATGGTAACGGTTATTTTTTGGATACCGTCGTCGGGGTCGTGCAGGGGAGCCGCGGTAATGTTGGCGGAATAATACTCGTAATCCGTGGCGTCGAGGATCGGTGCCAGCGAATATGAGGTGGCATTGAAACTGTAGGGTGAATACTTCACCCACTCCATCTGGCTCCGGGCCATGCTCTCGGCGGTTGCCCGTTCATCGGCAATGTAGACTGATTTCGTATTTGAGGATAATCCGCCGATAAAGGCTAACGATATCGCCGAAAGGATTCCCAGAGCAACAACCATTTCAAGAAGCGTTAACCCCGCTTCCCTGCCTGAAAGGAGTCCTGTTTTTCGTTTAATATTAGCCATAACGGTCGGAACCTGTGTCAGTGAATAGTTATATTCGATTCCTGTAATACCTGATTCACCTGATACTGGTTGTCATCCAGCTTACCACGCGGGAACGGATGAAAAACGTATCGGGAATCTACATTTTAGTGAGCCGAACGTACCCGTTTTGTAGTTCCTTTGAACAGAACCGGTGAGTCGGTCGATTCTCTGTCGCCGGTGAGTGTGACTAAAAATCTTCGTTTGAGAGGAAGATACTGTTGTATTACAATCAGGGGTGGTAAATTGTACCTCAAAATACTATACTATTCGGGAATATGTCATGATTTCAGTTAATTATCAGGAGGAAGAATGAAAGCCGCAGTATGTTATGAATTCGGAAAACCTCTCTCGGTCGAAGAAGTCGATATCGATCCGCCTCAGGAAGGTGAGGTCAAGGTAAAAGTATACGCAACCGCTGTCTGTCACAGCGACTTGCACTGTATCGCCGGAGATTTACCCGGCAGGTTACCCGGCCTTCCCGGTCACGAAACATCCGGATGGGTTGAAGAAATCGGGAAAGGCGTAACCTCGGTGAAACCCGGTGATCCGGTTATCCTTTCGACAACGCCGTCAGGGTGCGGTCACTGTTATTACTGCACCATCGGTTGGCCTCACCTCTGCGAGAACGGCGCCCCGGTACTGCCTCATCACCGGAATAAGAAAGGCGAGTACCTTGCCCCGATGGCCGGGCCGGTCGGCGGTTTTGCCGAGTATACTGTCGTCTCCGAACGACAGGTCGTAAAAATCCCGGCGGATATGCCGCTTGATAAAGCTGCCCTGATTTCCTGCGGAGTGCTGACCGGGTACGGGGCTGTTGTCAATCGGGCGAATATTAAAACCCTGGAGAGTGTCCTTATTATGGGAACCGGCGGTGTCGGTTTGAACGCCATTCAGTTTGCCGCTCTAAGTGGCGCTTACCCGGTTATCGCCGTCGATATTCTCGACAGTAAGCTGGAACTTGCGAAAAAATTCGGTGCCACTCATGTGGTAAACTCGGCAAATGAAAAAGACCCCATTGCTGCGGTAAAGGCTCTCACGCACGGCCGCGGAGCGGATACGGTGTTCGTCACCGTCGGCAGTGCCGCCGCCTTGAAACAGGGTTATTTCATGTCTGCCCCCCGCGGAACGACAATTCTTATCGGGCTTGTTCCTCTTAAAGAGCCTATTGAATTCAAAGCTTTCGATATCATCGGCGGCGAACGTATGCTGACCGGCTGCGGCGGCGGGTCTACCCGCTTGAATATCGACATCGCCCGCATTATTGAACTCTATCAGGCAGGGCTGATTAAACTCGACGAACTGATAAGCGGATACTACCCCTTCGAAAAGATTAACGAAGCTATTGATTCGACGAAAAAAGGGCAGGTAATCCGGAATATTGTAACGATTGGTAAATAACCGTCTGGAGGAAATGATGAAAGTAAAAGCCGCTGTAACCTACGAATTTGGCAAACCGCTCGTGATTGAGGAAGTTGATATGGCTGAACCCCAAAAAGGTGAGGTCGTCGTCAAACTGGCCGCGACGGCTGTCTGCCATAGTGATGTCCATGATATCAGAGGCGAACTGCCCGGCCCTTTGCCTTTTATCGGAGGGCACGAATCTGCCGGGTATGTCGATAGGGTTGGTCCCGGAGTAAACGATTTCAAGGTCGGCGACCCGGTTGTCATGACCACCCTCGCCTCCTGCGGAAAGTGCTATTACTGCATTTCCGGCATGCCCCATCTGTGCATGGCACGCTTTGCTCCGTCGGCGAATGTCCGCCTGCGGACGAAGGATGGAAAACCAATCGACCAGAAAGGAAAAGTGTCCGGTTTTGCCGAATATGCGCTTGTCAGTGAATCGCAGTTGATGAAAGTACCGGAAGGCATGCCCCTCGAAAGTGCCTGTCTTATTTCCTGCGGTGTTATCACCGGCTTCGGGGCTGTCGTCAACCGGGCGAAGGTAGAAGCGCTGAAGAGCGTTGTCGTTATGGGCCTTGGCGGCGTCGGTATCAACGCTGTTCAGGGTGCCGCCGTTTCCGGGGCGTACCCGATTATCGGGGTCGATGTTCTCGAAGAAAAAATGGACACCGCTATGAAGTTTGGTGCCACCCATAAAGTTAATGCGAAGCGGGAAGACGCCGCAAAAGCAATTTTTGAGTTGACGGACGGCAGAGGAGCTGACTATGTTTTCATCACTGTCGGTAATGTCAATGCCATTAAACAGGGCATCGATATGGCGGGAGCCCGTGGTAATACCGTCATGATAGGTCTGCCTCCGATTCAGGATGTGCTGAGCTTTGCCCCGATGGGGCTGATTGCTACGGAGAAACAGCTGACCGGTGTCTATATGGGCTCGACCAATCTCAAAAAAGATATTCCGAAACTGGTCGACCTTTACCGGGCAGGAAAGCTGAAACTTGATGAACTTATTACCGAACGCTACCCGATTGAAAAAATCAACGAAGCCATTGAGTCGACTGCGAACGGTAAAGCTCTGAGGAATGTGATAGTTTTCAAATAATCTGATACCGGATGAAGTAAGGGGGATAAAAGACGAATTCTTTTCCCCCCTTATTTTTCTAAGGAGGCGTGATAATGAGTCCGAAATCATCGACTGATAACGACGGTATATATACCGGCATTATGAATCCGAAAGCCCAGCAGAAACTCGAATGGGATATTCTGCCGCTGGTTGAGCGGCCGGTGACGCTGGAAAAGAAGACCCTGTATATCATCAATCAGAGGTGGGGTGGGACAAAAGCCCATGAACCCCTGCTCCTCGAAATGAAAAAATGGTTCGAAAGTAATATCAGGGGCATCAACGTTGTCTACAAGGTAAAACGGGGGAGTTATCATACCGAAGACCCTGATTTGTGGAGAGAGGTCGGGAAGAAGGCGGATGCTGCCGTAATCGGTGTCCCTGCCTGAAGCACCTGCGGCCCGGCAGTTGTCCGGCAGGCGATTGAGATTGAAAAGCAGGGCGTTCCGGCGGTGCCCATTATGAGCCCGTACCTTGTCGATTCCGGAAGGGATGCTGCTTTTGAAATGGGCTGGCCTCATCCGAGAATGGTATCGTTGAGTGAGCCGGATTCGTTACGAAGCGAAAAAGCTATCAAACGGATAGTGAAAGGGAATGACTATATTACCGGGAAACCGTTGATGAAGGCTATTGTTGAGGCGTTGACGGTTCCTCCGACCAAAGAGGAAAAAGAGACCGGTAAACTGAAACACCCTGTTGAACCGAGGATTCTCTCCTTTTCCGGTACGTACGACGAAGTGCAGGAATACTTTCATAAAAGCCGGATGACTGACGGACTTCCCGTGACGGTCCCGACGGTCGATAGCGTTAAAGCGATGCTGAAAGGGACGAAGCATGAGCCCGATGAGATTGTCGCCGAAACGTTCAAAATGGGTTTCACTGAAAACGGCCAGCGTGAAGGGCAGAACATCACTGTCGAAAAGGTTGCGGTAATCGGAGTCATGGCCGGTTGTAAACCCGAATATTTGCCGGTGCTGCTCGCACTGGCTTCGAAAGGCCCGCCCTATTTCAGTTCTGCCCAGTCGTTTACCGGCATGGCGGTTGTCCACGGGCCGATAGCGAAAGAAATCGGCATGGAATCAGGCTATGGCGCTATGGGGCCGTATAATCATGCCAATGCCGCCATCGGTCGTGCCTGGCAGTTGATGGGACGCTGTCTCTGTTACGCTATTCCCGGACTCACGATTATGGGAGACTGGGGAAACAACCTTCAGTATAACAGCCTCACCTTTGC
>CAYSQK010000040.1:0-10528 GCA_964433075.1 uncultured Dehalococcoidales bacterium | reverse complement strand
TTCACCGATGAGCCGGAAATACTGGAATTGGCGGTACCGGCACTTCGCATTCTGCTGGCGGGGGCGATATTTATCGGGCCGACGCTCATGTTCGTAACGGTTTTTCAGGGCCTTTCCCGAGGCACGACGGCGATGGTTCTTTCACTGCTGCGGCAGTTTATCCTTTTCATACCTATCATGTATCTCTTTTCCCACTTCTTCGGCCTTTACGGCGTGATGTGGTCTTTACCGACTTCCGACTTCCTGAGCTTCCTGTTAACGTACGCCTTCACGTACCGGGAGTACCGGAAGTATAAAACGTCTGTCCACTACGCGGCCTGATTCAGGGGCAGTTTCTTGTAGCGAATCAGTTGACGACCTCGTGAGCACGATGGTACTATATTTATATATGCAGATATATGCATATAGTGAGGGCAATCATGAGGAATACGGTCAAAGTCTACAAAGCGCTTTCAGATGAATCGAGACTACGGGTCTTGAACCTCCTTTTTGAACGAGAATGCTGTGTGTGTGAAATCGAACAGGTTCTCGGGGTATCTCAATCAAAAGCCTCCCGGATACTCAGCACCCTGTATGAAGCCGGATTGCTCATTCTGCGTAAGGAAGGGCTGTGGTCGCTTTATTCAATCGACTGGGACGGTATGGATGAGAAGCTGAAGGGGATTCTCCGGGCTGCCAAAGCAGAGTTCGAAGGGAATGAGCAGATGGCAGCGGACAAGGAACTTCTCAAGGTGACCGTTCGCACCGGTGCGGCGTGTGCCGGGACGTTTTGTGAAAAAGCGATGACCGAAACAACCGGGGCACGCTAACAAGTACATGCAGAGAGGACCGGCGGTATGGAAATCTTCCTGAAAATAATCGAGGGCGGCTGGACGGCGCTGCTGGAGTACCTTTCGGCGCATGTTATCACCTGCCTGATTCCGGCGTTTTTCATAGCCGGAGCGATATCCCTTTTCGTCTCTCAGGGAGCGGTTCTGAAGTACTTCGGCCCGAAAGCGAAAAAATGGCTTTCGTATTCGGTTGCTTCGGTTTCAGGGACCATTCTGGCGGTGTGTTCCTGCACGGTGCTGCCGCTTTTCGGCGGTATTTACAAACGAGGGGCGGGAATCGGTCCGGCGATAGCGTTCCTCTATTCCGGCCCGGCAATCAACGTGCTGGCGATTGTCTACACCGCCCAGATTCTGGGTTTCGACTTCGGTCTGGCGAGGGCTATCGGCGCGGTTGGATTCGCTGCCGGAATCGGGCTCATCATGGCGTTCCTCTTCAGGAAAGATGAGTCACTGAAGGACAGTTCAGCCTTCGATGCCCTCGATACGGATGACGGTGGGAAAACCTGGTACCAGCAGATTATTTTCTTCGTGACGCTGGTGGGGATACTGGTTTTCCTGGCTTCGAAGAACTGGATTGTTGCCGGGGTGTTCTTTGCGGTGCTTTTCGTTGTCCTCCGGCGCTGGTTCAGCCGGAATGAGTTATGGATGTGGATGAAAGAGACCTGGCGATTCGTCAAGCTCATCGTTCCCTGGCTCCTCGGCGGCGTCTTTGCTGCCGGTATCATTACCACATTTCTCCCCCCGGAGGCGGTGACATCATGGGTGGGTACGAACACGATACCGGCGAACTTCATCGCTTCAATACTCGGCGCTCTGATGTACTTTGCGACACTGACGGAAGTGCCGATTATCAGCTCTTTCATGAATCTGGGAATGCATAAAGGCCCGGTGCTGGCGCTGCTGCTGGCGGGTCCGGCGCTCTCACTTCCGAGCATGCTGGTCATCAGGAGCATCATGGGAACGAAGAAGACACTGGCTTTTATCGGCCTGGTGATTGTATTTGCGACACTGACAGGCTATGTATTCGGCCTGATTCAATAACAATAACGGAGGAAAGAATGATTATCAAAGTTTTAGGCAAAGGCTGAGCGAAGTGCGAGATGCTCGAAAAGAATGTCCGTGAGGCAGTCGAAGAGTTAGCGGTGGATGCAGAAATCGAACACGTGAAGGATATCAAGCACATTATGGAATACCCGATACTAACCACGCCCGGTCTGGTCATCGATGAAAAAGTGGTCAGTTCCGGAAAGGTAGCGACGGTCGAGGAAGTGAAAACGTTTCTTCAGAATGCCATGAAGTAAACGAATTTTCGGAATCTTTGCAAACTGAAAAAGGAGATTATCATGGCTGGTGACAATCAGGATGTTACCCTGTTGAAGAACTACAGGCTGATGACGCGACCTCATGTCAATGAAGGCTGAGAGTGACAGGGCGGAGGACCGGCACGTGCTGCCGCGGCGTTTACCGGAGACATCAGTCATCTTATCCCGCTCATTGCGGATGCAGTCGATAATTGTGCGTACAGCCCGGTCACCAATATTGCCGCTTTCCCGCATGAAGGGCTGAGAGTTGTTATCGGCGACGGAAAAATGAATGTATACGGGACCGATGACGAAACGGTCGTTAAGGAGTTGGTTAACTGGATAATTAATAGACTCTCGTTATCGATCGGTGAATACGAGTAATCATGACTGGGATGAAAAGTCCGAACGAACGCAAGCTTTACGAAAGGGAGAAAATCAGGATGATAGCGGACGATGTTATTCCGTTGGTGGGTTACGTCCGCAGGGCGGACTCAACCCACCCTACGCGTGAATTACTCTCACATCAAGGGAGAGGAAAGATATAGTCACGGAGAACTAAAAATGTTGAAAACTGTTCTTTTTGTCTGCGTTCACAACGCCGGCCGGAGCCAGATGGCGGCGGCTTTTTTTAACCGGCTGGCGGGAAAGAAGGCAGAAGGGATATCAGCCGGTACGCAGCCTGCCGATACGGTGAACCCGGTCGTGGTTCAAGCCATGAAAGAGGTCGGAATCGATATCAGCAGCGCCCGACCGCAGATGCTGACGGCGGAACTCGTTGAAAAGGCTGAAAAAATGATAACGATGGGGTGCGGAGCGGATGCAGGAGGGGTTTGCCCGGCAGGGTTTCTGGAGACGGAAGACTGGGCGCTCGACGACCCGCACGGCCAAGCAATCGAGGCAGTCAGGAAAATCCGGGATGAGGTAGAAAAAAGGGTAGAGAAGTTGTTAACCGAAATGAGATTAATGAATGAGCAGTAACGCCATCATCTTTATATCCTTATGCGCGGTGCTTTCGCTGGTCTCCGTTTGTATTGACCGGAGAAAGACCCGGGAGGGATTCAAGCGCGGTTTCCGGATGTTCCGGAACATGTTCCTGCCTTTTATCAACATTCTCATCCTGGTCAGCCTGGTGCTGTACTTCATATCGCCGGAGGTGATTTCCCGATTCCTCGGGGCTGAATCAGGCGTCACCGGATTCGCAATCGCGGCGGTGGTCGGTTCGATAACGCTGATTCCGGGTTTCATCTCGTACCCGATTGCTGCGGGGCTGGTTGAGCAGGGAGCGTCCTACGCGGTGGTGGCGACGTTCATGACGACGCTGATGATGGTGGGGGTGGTGACACTGCCTCTGGAGATCAAATATTTCGGGAGGCGGGCGGCGATAATCCGCAATTCGCTGAATTTCGCAGCGGCTATAGTAATCGGCCTGGCGGTCGGGGTCATCATGGGGTGGATACGATGAAGAACTTCATACAAACATACCGGAACTTTATCTGGTCAGCACTTTACCTGGTGCTGACGGCACTATCGTTCGTTATCGGGTTCGAGCCGGGGAAAGACATCTTCCTGAACTTCGGCGATTCATTTATCGAGATGATTCTTTTTATTCCGTTCCTGTTCATCATTGTCGGGCTGTTCGATGTCTGGGTACCGAAGGAGAAAATACAGAGACACATCGGACAGGAATCAGGGTTCAAAGGAATCGGTATCATGGTGCTGCTAGCGATGCTGCAGGCGGGGCCGCTCTACGGGGCATTCCCGGTGGCGTACATGCTCTACAAAAAGGGCGCGGGCGTACGGAATATCTTTATCTACCTCGGAGCTTTTACATCGATGAAGCTGCCGATGCTCGGCATAGAAATCGGGTATCTCGGCATCGAATTCACCATCACCCGGACGCTCGTTTCTCTGCCGTTATTCATCGGCATCGGTTTCCTGATGGAGAGAATTCTGAAAAACAGGGATTTTGAAGTGAAAGACGGCGGAGAGGGTATGAAGCCGGGGATGGGGAGGTAAGCGGTGAAGAATGTGAAGCTGATATCAGGGGTGCTGGTAATAGTGCTTTTGGGGCTGACGGCGGTGGTACCGGGGTGCGGTCCGAAGACAGCCGCGACCGGCGACACGGTGAGGGTGCATTACACCGTTAACAAGACAAACGGCGAAGCGGTTGAATCCACACTTGACGGCGAGCCGTTTTCGTTCACGCTCGGACAGGACCAGGTTATACCGGGTTTCGAGCAGGCGGTACTGGGGATGAAAACCGGCGAGAAAAAGACGGTAACGATCCCGTCCGACCAGGCGTACGGCGAGTATCAGGCCGACCTTGTCTTCGATGTTGGAAATGATGAACTGCCGGAAGACCTCGTCCCGGAAGTCGGCATGATGCTCCAGGCAAGCAGCAATGACGGCAGTATCGTTTCGTTTACCATTATCGCGGTCGCTGAGACCACGGTTACGCTTGACGGCAACCATCCGCTGGCGGGAGAGGACCTGGTTTTCGAGATAGAACTGGTGGAGGTTTCGTCATCAGGAAAAGCAGGGACAACGGGCGTATCATCGGCGGCGCTGACGGAAGCCTTATCGAACGGAAAACCGACGCTCGCCGAATTCGGTTCAGAAACCTGCGCGCCGTGCCGGCAGATGAAACCGATTCTCGAAGCTCTGACAGAGGAATATAAAGACAGGGCGAACATTCTCATCATCGATGTCTACGACGACATGGCGTTGACGCGGTCGTACGGCATCGTGGGCATTCCGACGCAGATATTTTTTGACAGCAACGGGGAGGAAATAACCCGTCATACCGGCTTCATGGCAAAGGAAGACGTCATAGCGCAATTGGAGGAACTGGGAACGGATTAAATGGAAGAATTGATAACGACCATTTCTGAAATAATCAATAACCAGAGCTGGCTGGCTTTTCCGGCGGCGTTTCTGGGAGGCATTATTTCGAGCGCCAGCCCCTGTGTGCTGGCCATGATTCCGCTCATTATGGGGTATGTCGGCGGTTATTCGGAAGGTTCGCAGAAAAAAGCAATTCAGTATTCGCTGGTATTCGTGCTGGGACTGACCATCACCTTTACGGTTCTCGGCGTCATCGCCGGCGCTCTCGGAAGGCTGTTCGGGGATGTCGGGTTTTTCTGGTATTACGTATTACCCCCGGTGGCCATACTGCTGGGACTGTACCTTGTTTTTGCCGAGAAGCTGAACATCACTATCGGTTTACCGCAGAAGTACATGCCGAAGAAGCAGGCGCTGATCGGGGCGTTTCTGATGGGATTGTTCTTCGGCATCATCGCCTCTCCATGCGCAACGCCGGTGCTGGCGGTGATACTCACTTTTGCGGCGGCGAAGCAGGACATCGTTTTCAGCGGGGGACTGCTCCTGGCGTACGCAATGGGGTACTGGGTACTCGTTCTCGGAGCGGGCATATCGGTCGGGTTTGCCCAGAAAATGCTGGCCTCGAGGGGAGTCGCGAACTTTACCTCCTGGTCGAAGAAAGTCGGCGGCGTTGTATTAATCGGGGTCGGCGTGTATCTGATTATCACGAACCTGCTGTAAAAACAAGAATCCGGAGGGGATATGTCTGAAAAAAGCGGAATACGTTTTTTTGAAAAATACCTGACGGTCTGGGTGCTGCTCTGCATGGCTGCCGGTGTGCTCATCGGCCAATTCCTGCCGGCTGTTCCGGAATTCCTCGGCAGATTCGAGTACGCGAACGTTTCGGTTCCAGTGGCGATTCTCATCTGGCTGATGATTTATCCGATGATGCTTAAGGTGGACTTTGCCAGCATCGTCAACGTCGGGAAGAACCCGAAAGGGCTGATAATCACCTGGGTGGTGAACTGGCTGATAAAGCCGTTTACCATGTTCGGCATCGCCTCACTCTTCTTCTACGTTATTTTCAAATCATTGATTCCGAACGACCTTGCCGACCAGTATCTCGCCGGCGCCGTACTACTTGGAGCCGCGCCCTGTACGGCAATGGTCTTTGTCTGGAGTCATCTCACGAAAGGTAACCCGGCATATACGCTGATTCAGGTGGCGACGAATGACCTGATTATTCTGATTGCATTCGTACCGATTGTCGCTTTGCTGCTCGGTGTCAGTGATATCTCGGTACCGTGGATGACCCTTTTCCTTTCGGTTGTCCTCTTTGTCGTCATACCTCTGGCGGCGGGATGGCTTTCGAGGGTGCTTATCACAAAGCGGCGAGGAATCGGATACTTCGAAAAAACGTATATTCCCAAGTTCGGCAACATCACGGTTATCGGGCTGCTTCTCACGCTGGTCATTATATTCTCGTTCCAGGGAGAGGTGATTATCGATAACCCACTTCACATAATCTTGATTGCGGTGCCGCTGACCATTCAGACCTTCCTGATATTCTTCATCTCTTACGGCTGGTCGAAAGCATGGAAACTCAGTCATGACATTGCTGCTCCGGCGGGTATGATTGGCGCGAGTAATTTCTTCGAACTGGCGGTTGCCGTGGCTATTTCGGTATTCGGCCTTACCTCGGCGGCAGCGCTGGCAACGGTGGTCGGCGTCCTCGTCGAGGTACCGGTTATGCTGACGCTGGTGGCTGTTGCCAACCGAACGAGGCACTGGTTTATACAAAAAACATAAAATAAAAGTCATGAAAGGGTTACCAATGGAAAAAGACATTAGACAGGCAGTACGCGAAGGGTATGCACAGATAGCGATGCAGAACAACTCCTGCTGCGGCAGCGGCAGTTCGTGCTGCGGTAGCAGTGACGCTCAGGCGATGAGCAAATTCGTCGGGTATTCGGACGATGAAATGCAGGCGGTTCCGGACGGGGCGAACCTCGGTTTAGGATGCGGGAATCCGGTGGCAATCGCTTCTCTGAAAGAAGGGGAAACGGTGCTCGACCTCGGTTCGGGCGGCGGATTCGACTGCTTCCTGGCGGCCAACAGGGTTGGGGAAACAGGAAAGGTTATCGGCGTCGATATGACACCCGAAATGCTGGCGCTGGCACGGAGCAATGCTGAAAAAGGCGGGTACAAGAATGTCGAGTTCAGGATGGGAGAGATTGAGAATCTGCCGTTAGCTGATAATTCGGTCGACGTCGTTATCTCGAACTGCGTGATTAACCTCTCGCCGGACAAGCAGCGGGTATTCGCTGAAGCGTTCAGGGTTTTAAAGCCGGGCGGACGGGTAATGGTATCAGACATCGTCCTGCTCAAGGACCTGCCGGATGAAGTCAAAGAATCAGTCGAAGCTTACGTAAGCTGCATCGCCGGGGCAGCGCCGAAAGAGGAATATCTCGGCTTCATGAACAAAGCTGGTTTCAGCAATATCAACATCAACAGTGAAACGCCGGTGCCGATTGAGTACGCTTCATGCGGATGCGGGAGTGACTGCGACTGCTCTCATGAAGGAGTGATTGAGACGTCTGACGAAACTACACAATCTGAATCGTGCGGTTGCGGTTGTTCGGATGAAGGAACAGACGAGTTGGATAGTGTCGTTCTCTCTGATTCTGCCGTCAGTATCAGGGTTTCGGCGGTGAAGAAGGGGTAAGATAAGGGTGAGTGTGGGTGTGAGTAGTTGGAATTGAGGGAAGAGGAGAATAGGACATATAGGACATATAAGTCGTATAGGACGAGCAAGGCGATATATGGAAGTTGTGACTATTCTTCCTCACCTTAATCCTCTCCCGAGCTGGGGAGAGAAAAAAACAGGAAAGGGAGAGGAAACCTTTTTCAGAGGTTTCCTGCGTTTTTAACCTAAATCCTGAAGCTTTCGCGGTACCCGGCATACTTTTCCCGGAGTTTCGGTTTTTCAATCTTGCCGGTGGGGTTACGGGGAACGGTATCGAAGAATATCTTCCTCGGCCGTTTGTAACGCGGCAGGTTCTCGGCGCAAAAGTCGTTGAGTTCTTTTTCAGTTACCACCGCACCCGACTGGGGAGTGACGACAGCCGCGGCAATTTCTCCGAGGCGGTCATCAGGGATACCGATAACAGCGGCATCGAGAATACCCGGATAGGTCAGAATGACGTTTTCGACTTCGACCGGGAAGATATTCTCGCCACCGGTGATGACGATGTCTTTCTTGCGGTCGACGAGGTAGATGAATCCTTCGTCATCGACCTTGGCCATGTCACCGGTGTAGAGCCAGCCGTCTTTCAGCGTCTCGGCGGTTTTCTCCGGGTTTTTGTAGTATTCTTTCATAACGCCGGGACCTTTGACGATAAGTTCGCCGACCGCTCCCTGAGGAACATCGCTGCCGTTTTCATCGACGATACGGGTCTGCCAGCCGTGACCGGCTTTACCGATGGCGCCGACCTTGTGCAGGTTTGCCAGACCGAGATGAACACAGCCGGGGCCGGTCGATTCACTCAGTCCGTAGGTGGTGTCGTACAGCATATCAGGGAAATATGTTTTCCAGTGTTTGACGACGCTCGGGGGAATCGGCTGCGCCCCCATGTGGAGCATCCGCCAGGATGAAAGGTCATAGTCGGACAGTTTCAGTTCGCCCCGGTCGAGCGCCCCGAGAATATCCTGCGCCCACGGAACGAGCATGAAGACCACCGTGCCTCTTTCCCGATGGAATGTTTCGAAGAGGTTTTTACTGCTCATCTCCGGCAGGATTGTTGCTCTGCCCCCGACATAGAGACTGCCGAGCCAGTGCATTTTGCTTCCGGTATGGTAGAGCGGGGGAATCAAGACGAAGTTATCATCATGTTTCAGTTCGTGATGGATATTTTCCGTAACCGCGGCTGACGTCAGATTATCATGGGTGAGGAGAATTGGCTTCGGTGAACCGGTTGTGCCGGAGGTAAAATAAAGACCGCACGGGTCGCTGCCGGTAATGGCTGCGTCCGGAGCTTTACTCGATACGCCGGCGATGAAATCATGGAGGCTTTCCATACCCGCCGGCGTGCTGTCCCCGATATGGATAAAGGCTTTGATTGACGCAAGTTCAGCTTTTTCAGCGTTAACCCGTTCGACGAATTCTTCGCCGAGGAACATCATCGACGCTTCGGCAATGCGTGCGCAGTACAGCATATCGGCACCGGTGAATCTGAAATTCAGAGGTACCGCCCAGGCACCGGTTTTCAGGACGCCGAAGTATATCTCCAGCCATTGCAGGGAATTCATCATCCAGATGATAACCTTATCGCCTTTGCCGATTCCCCGGGCAATAATCGCATTAGCAATCCGGTTGGCGTTATCATCGAACTCTTTCCAGGTTAACTGACTGCGTGTCCCGCTTCCCGGACGGAATTCGGTGAGCGCCGGTTCATCAGGATACGTTTCAGCGTTGGCCGCCAGCATATCAGTGATTTTCATTGATACTATTTCATTGCCTTCCGGCAGGCTTCGTAGCCAAGGTCGAACGCTTTGAGATTGACTTCGGCAAGTTTGGCGGAAAACCGATTTTGTATCTGCTCTTTTACGGTTTCGATTTTTATCGGCAAGTCACCCTGTCCGAAGAGCGCGCCCAGCATGACGACGTTTGCCGATTGCTGACTACCGGCTTCGACAGCCAGTTTCGCGGCATTAATCTGCATGATGTTTCCGGTGGCGGCACCGAGTTTTTCAAGTATTGTCTCCAGTTCAGGGTAGGTGCTGCCGAGTGACGAAACAGTGAACGGTACCACTTTTTCCGTATTCAGGATGACGGTGGTGGATTCGGATACATTGTTAATATTCCGTAAGGCTTCGGAAGGTTCCATACCGACGAGAATGTTGGTTTTGCCGGCCGGTGCGAGAGGCGCCAGCGCTTCGTCACCGAGGCGAATGGTGCTCGATACCGAACCACCCCTGACGGCCATACCGAGAACTTCCGAACCGCGGACATTGATGCCTTCGGCAACGGCAGCATTGCCGAGCAGTTCAGACATCAGGATGACGCCCTGCCCGCCGACACCGGCGATGACGACGTTGAATTCTTTAATCATTATGCCTGCTCCTGTGTTATTGCCTTGAACGGACATATCTGGGCGCAGAGCCCGCAGCCGTTGCATGATGCCGCATCGATAACCGCCCTGTTTCCCTCTTTCAGGATAGCCGGACAGCCGAGCAGTTCCACGCAGGCATTGCATTTGTCATTGCACGTATCTTTATCGACCTTATAGGGGACAGTTTTTTCTCCCCGGGAGCGTTTCTGGCGCTGGTCGACCATGGCGCAGAGATGTCTCGATACGACGACCGACGGCCCTTCGAAGCGGATGGCTTTTTCGATGACATTCATGGCATTCTTCAAATCGAGGGGGTCGATTATTTCAACGAACTGAACACCGCATGCCCTGGCGACGTCTTCTATCTTTATCTTCGGTGATTCTTCGCCGGTGGCGGTTTCACCGGTACCGGGGTGGAGATCGGAAGAGCACACGTCTGAACTCCAGTCACGAGATTCCATCG
>CAYSQK010000039.1:0-10734 GCA_964433075.1 uncultured Dehalococcoidales bacterium | reverse complement strand
AACCGGCTTTTACCGTATCGATAGCCATTCTCAAGGCACCTGTCCCTGACCTGAGTGAATCAACCACATCAGCGGTCATGATGTCTTTGCGAAGGTCGACAGCGACTGCAGCGGTGGTTGCCGTCAGCTTTTCCTTGTAGGGAGCGGTTGTCGAGGCAAAATAATAGCCGTCGACGGTTTGGCGGTCAGAATCCCCGAGGCAGTCGATTGCGGCGGCGACAGCCATTGTTAAACTGTCTTCGTCGTAATACGCAACTGCTTTTTCATTGGGGAGACGCCAGCCTTGTGTTCCTTTACCAAGCCTGCGTAAAGGAACATACGCTCCATATGATACAATTCCTACCATATAGATAATCTCCTTTCCAGTAATGACAAAATTATATGGTTACCAAGAATGAAACGTCAAGTTTGCCTCAACCCGCTTCGCGGGGGAAATGAATCTCGAAGGCGGTGAAACCAGATTCAAAACAGGTGAAAACGCTTAATTCACAGCCAGGGTTCCGAGTCAACCTTGTACGGGGCGATACCTGTTTTTGCAAACCGAATGCGGTAGATACCGCTGCGGCAGGTGCAATACATGGTTTTCCAGTCGTCATCTCCCCAGGCAAGGTTAGCGGGCAGTTCGGGGAGGGAAATGGTGCCGAGGTGTTTTCCTTCCGGTGTGATAATCCATATTCCACCGACGCCGGTGCAGTAGATATTGCCTTCCGAATCGACCTTCATACCGTCGGGGCCGCCGAAATCATCCGGTTCCATTTTAAAGAAGAGGCGTTCGTTTGCGACACTGCCGTCCTGCCTGACATCGTAGGCCCGAATGGTGTTTTTACCGGTATCGTTGACGTAGAGAATGGATTCATCCGGCGAAAAAGCGAGGCCGTTGGGGAGGGCGAAGTCGTCGACGAGGAGAGAGAGGGTGCCTTCGGGTGAAATGCGGTAGACGCCGTTGAAATCGAGTTCTTTCGGGGAGGTCGGTTCGCCGAAGAGGGGGTCGGTGAAGTAGATACTGCCGTCCGAGCGGACGGCGACATCGTTGGGAGCGTTAAGTCTTTTCCCCTGATACCGTTCCGCCAGCACGGTGAGAGAGCCGTCGTTTTCATAGCGGGTGACGCGGCGGGTCGAGGATTCGCAGATAACGAGACGGCCGTCGCGGTCGAGGGTCAGCCCGTTCGACTGGCCGCTGGGGCTTTTAAAGGTAGTCAGTTCCGGGCCGTTACTTTTGATATCGAGGCGGACGATACGGTTCATCGGGATATCGCTGAAGAGAAGATAGTCACCGCACCAGACCGGCCCTTCGGTAAAACCGAGGCCGGCGGCGACCTGCTGGACGGCCGGTTTTTCAGGGAGGAACGCTTTCAGGGCACAATCGAATTCTTTGTACTGAAGTTCCATACATTTACCTCCGATTTTTCCGGGAATGATGACGAGATTTTCATACATGAGAATGAGTGTACCGGGTAAGAAAGGGATTGTCAATTATAATAAGGTAAACAAAAATGGTGAGTGGCACTGCCGGTACTATTCGGACGACAGCATGCGGAGGGTATTCCCGTCGGTGACGTATTCAATGGTTCCGAGGACATCTGTGCGGTACACGAGGGCGCCGGTACGTTCGAGCCGGTCGATGACCTCCGGTACCGGGTGGCCGAAGGGGTTATCTCTGCCGCAGGAGATGACGGCGATGTCAGGACGGACGACGTTCAGGAATTCCGTTGATGATGAGGTCGATGAGCCGTGGTGAGCGACTTTGAGGACGGTGCATTTCGTCACGCTGCGGGACGAAATCAGGGCAATCTCCGTTTCCGCGGGGATGTCTCCGGTGAGGAGAAAGCTGACTGAGCCGGTGGTGACGGAGAGGACGACACTGTCATTATCGATGTTCTTTCCGGCGGATTCACCGGACGGATTGAGGGCAGAGAGAACGACGTCCTGTCCGAGGGTAATCCGGTACCCGGAATCGATAACGATACGCCCGATGTCTTTTTCTTCGAGCAGCGAGTAAAACCGGTGGTAGAGCAGTGAATCGGAGCCGATATCGGGACAGGCGACCTGTCCGACCCGGTACCGTTCGATAACTTCAAGCAGCCCGGTCAGGTGGTCGGCGTCAGGGTGGGTCAGGATGACGAGGTCGATGGTCCGGTCCCAGAAGGGCATCTGTTCGCCCAGTTTGACCATGACGGCATCAGGCGTCGGGCCGCCGTCGACCAGTATCTGCCGGGTTCCTTTGCTTATCAGAATGGCATCACCCTGACCGATATCGAGGAACGAGACATGGAGCAGTCGGTCAGGCATCGAGGCAACCGAAACGAGGGAAAAAACGGCGAGGACTGAAAGGGCGACGATGACTGCGTTGTCTTTCATGAGGGAAACACGGGTAAAGGCGGGTTCTTCGGTCTCGGTATTTTTCAGCTTTCTGTTTACATACCAGGCAGCCCCGAGGAGGCAGGCGTAGTAAACGATGATGAGAACAGGTCTGACGGTGACCGATTCGAGCGCCGGCAGTTTTGAAAAAAGGTCGACCGCCAGAAGAATCCAGGAAGCAGCCAGCCAGGCAATCCAGCCGATGACCTGCCCGAGGGGCAGGAAGAGGAGGCCGGCAGCGCCGCAGAGCAGGCCGGAAAAAATGATGACGGGGAGCGCCGGGAGTGTCACAAAGGTCGCGAGGGCGCCGGCAGGAGAAATGACGCCGAAATAACCGGCGGTCAGCGGCCATACGGCACATACGGCGGCGGCACTGACGCCGAGGCTGTCGATAACCGTCGTCAGCAGGGACATCAGCCGGTTGTGGGTGTGAAATCGTTCCGGAATGAGGCGGTTTCCGAGAGACTGAATCGGAGGGAAGAGAAAAATAAGCCCGGCCATGGCGGCAAAACTCATCTGGAACGAGGCGTCCCAGAGTAAGCGCGGAGTACACCCGGCCATGACGGCGGCGGCGATGACCAGCGCTGAGAGAGAACCGCGCTGCCGCCCGAAAAACTCGGCAGCGAGATAGAGCGTGACCATTATTGCCGCCCGGACGACGGGAGGGTTCATGCCGGAGAGGAGGGCGTACAGCCAGATGACTGCCAGCGCCAGCCAGACATAGAGAAAACCGCGACGGCCGAAGATGCGCAGCCCGAGGGTGACGGCGATGCCGGCGATAATGCCGAGATGGAGTCCGGAGATGGCGAGGATGTGACTGGTGCCGGTGATACTGAAGGCCTGGCGGGTCGATTCCTGAATCCCGCCTTTCATGCCGAGCAGGATGCCCGTAACGAGCGATGCCTGCGGTTCCGGGATAACCCTGCCGATAACACCGGCGCAGCCGTTCCGGAAAGCATACATCCACCGGACCGGTGCTGCCCCTTTCCCTTTTGAGAGTATCTCTATATGAGGATTCCAGGCGACGGCGTATATGCCTTTGACGGCCAGATACGTTTCGTAGTCGAAATCGTCCAGTTTCTGCGGCCGGTGCAGGCTGGCTTCGAGGAGCAGTTCGTCTCCGTAGTCGTACCCGGTGAAGAACGGAACGAAAATGAGAGCGGTTCCGGAAACGTCCTGCCACTTGCCGTCGACTTTGACAGCGTCAGCCTGAAAATGGAAACGGGTGCCGGTATTTTTTCGTTCAGGGTACCGGGCAACTGTTCCTCTGAGTTCGACAGTGCCGGTGTCATTGTACCGGGCAAGGCTGTTTTCAGTGTCCGAAGAGAGAGTCACGCGGTAATACCAGGCTCCGGAGAAAAGCAGTATGAGTGACAGACCGGCGAGGACGGCATATTTCCGGTGGCGGCGGAGGAAGGGGAGGGTGAGGAAGGGGATAATGCCGGTACCGGCAAGGGGCAAGGGCACGGAGATGCAGGAGCCGAGGAGCATTCCGGCCAGCCAGGCGCAGCCGAGCACAATCAGAATCATGAGTGGGGTCTGTTCTTTCCGGTCGAAATATCAGTCATTGACGGTTATGTACGGCCGTATTCGTTCGAACGATTCGTCGCCGATTCCTTCCACTTGTTTGAGTTCGAGAATGGTGTGGAAGAAGCCGTGTCCGGTCCGGAAATCGATAATCCTTTCGGCGATGACCTCGCCGATTCCCGGTAATGTCCGGAGCAGCCACGACGGGGCGCGGTTGATATCGATTTTCTGAGGCTGGTTTTCGGAACCGGGCAGGGTCAGAGTCAGGACAGGGTTCGTGACGGAGGTGTTTACCGAATAACCACCGGCGGCTTCGACGAGTGACTGAATCGTATCCGTCCGGCGGCAGGGATAATATCCGGGAAGGGCAACCTCACCGCCGATGTAGAGGGTTGCGTTCCACGATGTTTGTTCATCATGGCGAAGGGTGATTTCTTCTCCTGCGGGGGCAGTCAGCCGCACGGCGATTCCGGCCGTGATAATGACGGCGGAGAGGAAAACGATAGTGCAAAGTCGGATATTGCGTATTGTTTCTTCGGACAAGGGTGTTTTTTATTCCTTCAGGAGGACGGCGGGGCCGGAACATTTATCCTTTATGAAATAAAATTACCGTACAACAGAATGAAACACAGCGTCAATACCCGGAGGGTTTCGTCAAGGTATGCATCAGGCACGGCAGGAAAACGGTGACCTATTCGAGACCCGTTAATGACCTTCTCAGGTCTTCTTCTTTGTCGCGGGTGGTGGTGGCAATAATGCGGTCGCCGGCCTTGATGATGGTATTTTTCGTAGGAATGCGGTTTTTCCGGTCGGCATTGATGACGAGAAGCAGCTTGTTATCGTCCGAGATTTCCAGATTACGAATCGGCTGTCCGATAGTTTCGGCGTTCTCGGGAATCTTGATGACGACGATAGCTTCGCCTTCTTCGATATCGAGCAGGTGAGTCAGCGAATGAGTCGGGACTTCATCCTGAATGTATTCGAGGATAACGTTAGTGCCGCTGACGATGACATCGACGCCGAGCTTTTTAAAGAGGGGTTCGTTGATGGGATTCCGGATGCGGGCAACGGTCCGTTTTACGTTGAAGCGGTGTTTGGCAATCTGGCAGGAAACGAGGTTGTCGGGGTCTTCTCCGGTAACGGCGATGAACATGTCGGCGCGTTCGGTACCGACTTTAATCAGGGTTGCCAGTTCGCAGCCGTCACCCTGGACGCAGACGCTGCCGAATTCATTATTCAATGTTTCGACGAGGGGGGCTTCTTTTTCGACGATGACGACTTCGTGACCTTCATTCAGGAGTGTTTTTGTCAGGTAGTAGCCGATTCTGCCGCCGCCGATAATTACTATATACATGTGCTCTGTTACCGCTCCAGCATTTCTTTGATGATATTCGTTATGATGGTGGTGGGCCCGACGGTTTCAAGGCCGAGGTTGCTGAAAACTTCCCGGCGTCCGGGGTCATAAATCCGGCAGATGGTTCTCGGTACATTATAGATGTGTTTTGCTATCTGGCAGGCCATGATATTGCGGTTATCGCCCTGGGTAACGGCGATGAAGACGTCCACCTGGTCGATGCCGGCTTTTTTCAGGACGTTGTCGTTTATGCCGTTGCCGATGAGGGCTTTCCCTTTGAACTCAGGTAAATCAAGTGAGAAATCGAGTCTTCTGAAGCTGTAGGTATCATTATCAAGAATCGTCACCTGATGCCCTTCGGAATCGAGGGTTCTGGCGAGGAGGGCGCCGACTCTTCCGCAGCCCATGATGATTACTTTCATTGATTACACCTTGTTTTCGGCATGCTGATTGTAATAAACGATGACCCGGCAGGGAGCATTTTTCATGATGTAGGGGACGACGCTGCCGAGGCTGAATTCTCCAAAACGGCTTTTATAATCGAGGCCGATAAGGATGAGGTCGATTTCCCGTTCCCTGGCGATATCGATAATGGCCGGTCCGGGCTCACGCGCCTGAAGTAAATCGGTCTCCATAACGTAGCTGTTATTTTTGGCAACGTTTTCGGCGAAGCTGAGAATGGTTTCACCTTTCTGAACTTCGGTTACCACTTCGGCATCGAGCGGCAGGGTGCGGTCAACGGGTATAATGTTAACGGCATATAGCTTGGCTTTGTCAGGCTTTGCCAGACGGCAGGCCAGTTTCACCGCTTCTTCATCAACCTTTGCCCCGTTGACGGGAATTAGTATATTTATGAATTTCATACCTATTTCTTTCCAGATAAACAGAGGATATTATAAACCCACTTTTGGAACAATACAACTATACGCACGAAATCGGTTTACCGCCATTTCCAGAAGGAGGGGAGGAAGATCGTCAGGGCGGTAAAAATTTCAAGTCGGCCTGCCAGCATGCAGGCGGTCAGGGTAA
Organism: uncultured Dehalococcoidales bacterium; assembly: GCA_964433075.1. Classification (GTDB taxonomy): domain Bacteria; phylum Chloroflexota; class Dehalococcoidia; order Dehalococcoidales; family UBA2162; genus MGML01. The sequence continues at coordinate 4,466 of CAYSQK010000039.1, read as the reverse complement.
ATTTCCCGGCCGGATGAATGAAGCTGTAGTTCGAGACCGGTCCGACAAGGTTCAGGCCGGGACCGACGTTGCCGATACTGGATATCACTGCAGAAAGGGCGCTTATCATATCCAGTCCGATAGCGCTCATTATTCCGAAGGCAATAAAGGTGACGCCGAAATAGACGATACTCATACCGATGATATCGGAAACAACCCCTTCGGAAATAACGTTCTCGCCCATTTTTACATGCATGACCGCCCGGGGGTTGAAGGCAAGAACCATACGCCGGTAAGCGTACTTGAACAATACCAGCAGCCGGACGACTTTCAGGGCGCCTCCCGTGGAGCCGGCGGAAGCGCCAATCAGCATCAGGATAAGGAGTATTGCCTGTGAGAGGGGCGGCCAGAGGTTGAAGTCGGTAGAATTGAACCCGGTAGTTGTGATAATCGATACCGTCTGAAAAACACCGTGACGGGCGGCCTGCCCGAACGGCATGTCGAGGCTCAGAACCAGGTTGCCGAAGATGAGCAGTGAGGCAGCGCCGATGATTATCAGATATAGTCTGAATTCAGGGTTACCGAACAGTTGTTTGAACTGGCGTTTCCAGATGACGAGGTAGAAAAGGCTGAAATTGACCCCGGCCATCACCATGAAAACGGTGGTGACGATTTCAACATACAGGCTGTTATAGGCTTCGATGCTCATATCGACCGGAGCAAACCCGCCGGTCGGCATGGTTCCCAGTGTTACCGCGATGGCATCGAATACCGGTATTTTTCCGAGGAGGAGGAGGCCGCATTCCACTACCGACATGGCGAGGTAGATAATCCAGACTGCTTTAGCGGTGTCTCTCATGCGGGGCGTCAGTTTGTCAGTCTGCGGGCCGGGCATTTCGCTGTCGACGAGGTGGGTGGCGCCGATACCGAGCATGGGAAAGAGGGCGACGAAAAGGGTAATGATACCCATGCCGCCGAGCCACTGAGTGAGGCCGCGCCAGAGGAGAATGCCCTGGGGTTTGTCGCCGATGGTGGTCATAACGGTGGCACCGGTGGTGGTGAATCCGGAAACAGATTCGAACCAGGCGTCCATGAAACTATCGAATGTACCGGCAAGGATGTAGGGCAGGGCTCCGAAAAACGAGACAGCCATCCAGGTAACGGCAACGAGAAATATCGCTTCGCGATGGCTCAGGCTGCCCTGAGTGGGTTTGATGGCTCTCCAGAGAAGGAGGCCGACGCCGATGGATATGAAGTAGGCAATGGCGAATGAGGCGGCGCATGATTCTCCCTTGAACAGACTCCAGCCGAGCGGAATCATCATGAACAGACCGAGGATCGTCAGGACAATGCCGAGGTACCGGGCAACAGCTTGAATTCTCATGACGGTTATATCACCTGAACAGCTTTTCCACCGAAGGCGTTGCTGAAATCGACGATACGATAATGACATGGTCGCCGGGGTAAATGATGTTATCGGCGGGGGGGATGATGACTTTATCTTCACGGATAATAGCACCGGCGACAGCGCCTTTCGGTAGACCTGCTTCGATGAGGCTGCGCTGGGCCATACCGGCGGTTGAGCTTACGGCGAATTCGATTGCCTGGATGTCCTGGCCGCCGAGGAAGGTTGCCGAGATTGCCCCGCCGTGGAGGACGAAGTGGGCAATCTTTCCGGCGACGAGCAGGAGGGGAGAGATGGCGACATCGACGCCGATTGCTTCAGCCAGGGGAATGTAGCCGGGTTTATTCAGGGTAATCATGTTACGGGGGATACCGAGATTTTTTGCGAGGAGGGCGCAGAGGATATTCAGTTCGTCGCTTTCGGAGGTGGCGATAAAAGCATCTGCCGAAGGGACGCCCTGCTCAATCAGCAAGTCCCGGTTGGTGGCATCGCCGTGGATGACGGTCGTTTTCTTGAGGGTGGCGGCGATTTCCTGGCTCCGGGCTTCGTTCTCTTCGATGAGCATGACGGAGATACCCTGTTTTTCAAGTTCCTGAGCGACGAGGTAGCCGACTCTCCGGCCGCCGAAGACGACGACATTTTTCACCGGAGGCTGAGGCTGGGTGAATACTTTCATAATTTCTTTCATCGACGGTCCCGATGCCAGAACGTAAATATGGTCGTCTTTCTGGAGTATTTCGTCGGGGTCGGGGATAAAGGTTCTGGCTTCACGGGCAAGGGCGACGGTGACGCAGGGTTCCGGAAACTTGATTTTACTTATCGGTTTATTGATGAACTGGTCGCTGTCGATTTTAAATTCGGCTATCTGAACGCGGTCGCCGGAAAAGCTGCTGACGGGTGTTGGGGATGTGTTGCAGATAACCTGAACGGTTTCTTCGGCGACGGTTGTTTCGGGGTTGATAATAAGGTCGATACCGAGTGTTTTCGGCCGGACGATTTTTCTCGAGCCGCCGGGAGATTTGGCGGCGGTGACGAAATAGCCTGAGTAGTCCGGGTTCCGTACCCGGCCGACGGTCATGGCGGCGCCCAGTTCCTTGGCGAGGAAGCAGATGAGCATGTTCGTCTCGTCGTTATTGGTTACGGCGAGAATGAGATCAGCCCGTCCGACCTCCGCTTCCTTAAGCATTCTGGGTGTTGTGGCATTACCGACAATCGTTTTGACGTCGAGCTGCCGGCGGACCGACTCGATGGTTTCTTCGGAAGGGTCGACGACGGTTACTTCGTGCTTACCTTCGACAAGGACGGAGGCGAGATGCATGCCGACGACGCCGGCGCCTGCGATAATAATATACACTTATAATGTACCGTTACTTATTTTCATTACTTTTAAAGAGTCTGGCAATGCTGTTGAAAAAACCACGCGATTTTCTCCGCCGCCTGAGAACACGGTCACCGGCCCGTGCAGAGGGTACCGGTTCAAAAGGCTTTTTGCCTTCGGTCCTGTTTTCTGTTTCTTTAGACGGTGTCTCGGGTGTTTTCATACTGTTACACGAATGAATTATCATTCCTTTGCGTTTGCGGTCGGTGGTTTCATGCAATTGGAGGATTTTACTCTAACAACCGGTAACTGTCAAGGTTTACGAGTGAATGATGGCGGGGTATTTGTCATAACGGCAAGAGGGGTGAATATTCAAAAAAAGAAAAAAATATGCTTGACAACCCCATAGGCCTGTGTTAAATTATTTGAGTAGCGGAGTTTTGACTGATTATGATGAAAGAATCAAAAAAGTAAGACAAACCGGTCGTTAACAGCCAGGCAAGCGGCTTGGTGTTAACACCAAGCCGCTAAAATTTTGTCCCGTACATTAACAATTGAATAGATGGTTCAAATGTCAAATTTAAAGCAGGTCAAGCGGGTTAAAGCATACGGTGGATGCCTTGGCATCAAGAGCCGAAGAAGGGCGTAGTACGGCTACGAAAAGCCCCGGTAAGCTGCCAAGCAAGCTAAACCGGGGGTTCCCGAATGGGGCAACCCATCCCGGCAAAACCGGGATACCCTCAGCTGAACACATAGGCTGAGTGGAGGTAAGCGGGGGAAGTGAAACATCTCAGTACCCCGAGGAAAAGACAATATTCCCTAAGTAGTGGCGAACGAAAGGGGAAGAGCCCAAACCATGTAAGCTTAAAGGCTCTGGGCTTATGTTTACATGGTGTTGTAAGGCAGGTAGCGCCGAACCAGAATAGGCGAAGGAGTTACAAACCGAACTCTAGTTGAAGGCTCCTGGAAAGGACAACCATAGACGGTGACAGTCCGGTAAGCGAAAGAGGGAGGCTCCTTATCTGTCCTTGAGTACCACGGGACACGAGAAATCTTGTGGGAATCTACCCTGACCACAGGGTAAGGCTAAATACTCTTGATGACCGATAGTGAACTAGTACCGTGAGGGAAAGGTGAAAAGAACCCCGGGAGGGGAGTGAAATAGACCTGAAACCGTATGCTGTCAAGCAGTCAAAGTCCTGATTTATCGGGATGATGGCGTGCCTATTGAAGAATGAGCCGACGAGTTAATCTACGTGGCTGGTTAAGCAATTTGAATTGCGCAGCCGAAGCGAAAGCGAGTCTGAATAGGGCGTTTATAGTCGCGTGGATTAGACCCGAAGCCGGGTGAGCTATCCATGGTCAGGGTGAAGCTTCGATAAACTCGAAGTGGAGGCCCGAACCGGTCAGCGTTGCAAAGCTGTCGGATGAACTGTGGATAGAGGTGAAATGCCAACCGAACCCGGGGATAGCTGGTTCTCCCCGAAATGCATTGAGGTGCAGCCTCAGGTGTTCGCTAATGGAGGTAGAGCTCTGGATGGACTAGGGGGTGAATAACTTACCAACTCCAACCAAACTTCAAATGCTGTTAGCCAAAGCCTGGGAGTGAGACTGCGGGGGCTAAGCTTCGTAGTCGAAAGGGAAACAGCCCAGACCATCAGATAAGGTCCCTAAGAGTATACTAAGTGGCAAAGGAAGTTGGATTGCATAGACAGCCAGGAGGTTGGCTTAGAAGCAGCCATCCTTGAAAGAGTGCGTAACAGC
>CAYSQK010000038.1:0-10790 GCA_964433075.1 uncultured Dehalococcoidales bacterium | reverse complement strand
TGCCGTAGAGTAATGTTTGGCGGCAGGGCGGTTCGTGTGGTAAAATGATGTGTTGAAATTTCAAAATACCGGAGAAATCGAAAATGGCGGACAAACCTACAAAAGACCTTCAGGAATTTATCGATAACGTTAATAAAAAGGACAAACGGAACGGTAAGAAGATTACCTTCGGTTTTACCAAGCGAAAGCGGTAGCACCGGTTCCTTCGACCCTTATAGTGTCTGAATGATAAACCGCACCTCCGGACAGGTGGTGCGGTTCTGTTGTGTTATCCGGGAAGTGCCCGCTTCCCCTCACCGTTCTTTTTTATTTCGTTTATTGCTGAAAAGGATTGTCCCGGCTGCTGAAATCCGGCAGGTAGTATTCATTCGATTCCAGTTCCTGTACCCAGCCGTTTTCCATTCCCCGATCGTTGATGATTGAAACTATCCTTTCGTACTCGTCAGGGTGAATCGGGCGGGAAAGCTCCGGTATTGTCCGGACGCGTTCGGTGGGGTGGTACTGCGACATGATGCTGACGGTGATATCCGGTGACAGTTCTTCAGACAGCCATTCGAGCGAGGCCCGGCTCCCGGCAAGGTCGTTCGGGAGAATCAGGTGCCGGACAATAACTCCCCGCACAGCGATTTCATCTTCATCGGTGATAAGGTTCCCGACCTGCCGGTACATTTCCCTTATCGCTGCCTGCGAATGCTTGACATAATCAGGCACCTGAGAGTATTTCAGGCTGTTGTCGTCGGACGAGTACTTGATATCGGGCAGGTAGATACTGACGATACCGTCGAGCGCCCGTATCGTTTCGAGCGAGTCATACCCGCCGGTGTTATAGACAATCGGGAGGCGGAGCCCTTCCGGCACCGCTTCGAGGAGCGCCATGACAATCTGGGGTACGAAGTGGGTCGGGGACACGAGGTTGATGTTATGGCAGCCGAGCGTATTCTGGAGATAGAGCATCTTTTCGGCGAGTGACGAAACGGAAATCTCATTTTTTTTCTGCGCCGGCGGGTCCTGGCTTATCTGGTAGTTCTGGCAGAAAACGCAGCGGAGGTTACAGTTACCGAAAAAAATGGTCCCCGAGCCGTTTATCCCGGAAAGGACCGGTTCTTCGCCGAAGTGAGCGACGACCGAGGAAACAATCGGCTTGTATCCGGAACAGCAGAACCCTGTTTCATTTTCGAGCCGGTTAATGCCGCAGTTGCGGGGGCAGATATCGCAGGCAGCGAGCCGCCGCTCAAGGTCTTCAGCCCGCCGTGCCAGTTCACCGGATTCGTATAAAGCGATGTACCCTGGTTTCGAAGAACAGTTCTCAGTCATAACGGCAGTATTCCTTTTTATTATGAAGAAGGGTAAATTTTCTGCATGACAGCAACATCGAGCAGCCGGCCGAATTTCCTGCCGACTTCTCTCATGACGCCGACGTGTTCGAATCCGAGCGATTCGTGGAGGCGGATGCTTTGCTGATTACCGGCGACGATTCTCGAAAGAATCGCATGAAGGCCGGCTTCCCTGCCTTTATCGAGAGCGGTTTCCATCAGTTTCCGGCCGGCGCCTTTTCTCCGGAATCCATCTTTGACATAGACGGAAATTTCAGCGGTATCGGCATAAGCGAGGCGCTCCGACCATTTGCTCAGGGATGCCCACCCGATAACGGTACTGTTCCCGGCGGCGACCAGTATCGGGTGCCGTGAATCATGGGCATTGAACCAGCCGGTGCGCTCTTCGACGGTTTTCGGTTCGATGTCGAAGGTGGCATCGGTGGTACGCACTGCCTCGTTATAGATATCGGTAATATCAGGAAGGTCATCGATTGTTGCCGGCCGTATTATCAGCATCTTTCTCACCCTATTCCGGCAGTTCGAATACCCATTCGCACCAGTATTCAGGGTTGTCCGGGTTCGGAGCACAGGCAACGCACCGGGTGGTGATTCTTTCGTCGACCGCCCTGGCATAGGCAGCATTGCAGATGGTACAGCCCGGTATGCCGTTATACACGCCCCGGCCGTCGCGAATGCGGGCAACCTGAATCGGGCAGTCGATGCAGCGGAAGACCGCTTTCCGTTCCGTTAACTCAACGACGTGCGGATGATGGACGTTGGCAAGCGGGTCGGTGAGCAGGACTTCCATCAGTATCTGAAGGGGGTGTTTCCCTTCGGTATCGATGTGCTTCAGCAGCCGTTTCGCGAGAATCGGTCCGGCTTTTTTCCAGACAGACTGGTTCAGTTCGAAGGCTTTCTCGAAACCGAATGCCTCTTCGACGGCCAGGAACCAGAGACCGTCGATGGTGTAGTACGTCCGGGACGCGACCTCCATGAGGGATTCACGGGAGAGAGGTTCGGCGGTGAAATCGGTCATCAGGTCAGATACCCCCCTTATCCCCGCAGCTTTCCCAGCGCTTCTTCGATGCGCCGGAGGCACCGGTCTTTGCCGAGCACTTCCATGGTCTGGAACAAAGGCGGTGCGGCTGTCCGCCCGGTTGTGGCGGTTCGCAACGCTCCGAACAGTTGCCCGGTTTTCATGCCCAGTATTTCTGCCATCGGCCTGAGCAGGGCTTCCATGGTCTCGCTGGTAAAAGGCTCCAGCGGTTTCAGCTTCTCAAGCGATGCCTCGAGAGCTTTGACGGCATCTTCTTTGGTTGTCTTCTTATCGACGAACAGTTCCGCACCGTACCTGATATCATCGGTAAACAGGAACGATACGAGGTCAGGCACTTCGGCAAGGGTTTTGGCTCGTTCCTGGACCAGCGCCAGCGACTGTTTCAGATATTCATGCGAATACCGGGTATAGTGCGGCAGCTCTTTCTCCATGAAAGGCGTGACACGTTCCGCGAAGTCTTCAAGACTGAGGTTGCGGATATACACGCCGTTCATCCATTCCAGTTTTTCCTGGTTGAAGGCAGCCGCGGTTTTACCCATTCGCTCCAGAGAAAAATTTTCAATAATCTGTTCCCTGGTCATAATTTCAGTTTTATCATCGAGCGACCAGCCGATGAGAACGAGGAAATTGAACAAGGCTTCCGGCAGATACCCCATGTCCCGGTATTCCAGTATCGGTATTGCACCGCGCCGCTTGCTGAGTTTGGCGCGGTCTTTTCCGACAAGGACCGGCATGTGAACGTACTGCGGCGGCGGGTACCCCATCGCCTGGTACATTAACAGGTGACGAGGGGTGCTGGATACCCATTCCTCACCGCGGATGACGTGGGTAATTTTCATTTCATGGTCATCGACGATATTGGCAAGGTGGTATGTGGGAAAGCCGTCCGATTTCAGCATGACGAAATCGTCGATATTCCTGTTTTCAAACGACACATCCCCGTAAATGATGTCGTGAAAATCCATTTTTCCTTCGTCAGGTGTCCTGAAACGCACGACCGGTTTTATTCCCTGCGCTTCGTATTCTGCCCGCTGTTCGGGAGTGAGGTTACGGCAGTGCCGGTCATACCCGGGCGGCTGTTTCCGGGCTTCCTGTTCGCGGCGCATCTGTTCCAGGCGCTCCTGAGAACAATAGCAGTAGTAGGCATTCCCCTGGGCAATCATCTTTTCTGCGGCTGCTTTATACAGCGGCAGACGTTCCGACTGATAGTACGGTGCGTAAGGGCCGCCGATATCCGGTCCTTCATCCCAGTCCAGTCCCAGCCATTTCAGCGCTTCCATCATATGGTCAACGGCGCCTTCGACTTTTCGTTCCGTATCCGTATCTTCCACGCGGAGGATAAACGTGCCTCCGGTGTGGCGTGCGAGAAGGTAATCGAAAATTGCCGTATGGATATTACCGGCATGGGGCATGCCGGTCGGGCTGGGGGCGAAACGTACTCTTACAGGTTCGGTCATATGCTTTCCTCTTTTATTAGTTCCCTCTGATTATAACAGGTATTGGCAAGCCTCTCATCATTGTTTCAGCCTATTCGTGACATTTATCACTTGGTAAAGGTATGGAAACGGAGTACAATCAGAGTAAAGGGGAGGGGTGGTATGTGAGTAGCCTGCATTCTTATCTTTAAGATAATAAAATGGATTTACAATGGAATAGCGAACCTTTTCCGGAAGAGCAAAAAACAGAGCTGCTCCGGAAGTACCTGAGCATTACGATAAATCCGCAGTAAGCGGAGGCTTATAAAAAGACGAGTGAACGGAGGTCATCACCCGTCTTTTTTTGTCCTTTTCCCGGAAAAACTTGATAATATGCGGCAATAGTGTGTAATATCTACAAATATCACATACTGACGTGATACTGTCAGGGAACCGGGGACCATCAAAACATGGAAAATATCGCTTCGATAGTTGTTCTGGTTGGCGTTCTGGTATTTCTTGCGCACTTCTTTACCGGAATATTCAGCCGCACCAGAATTCCGACCGTCCTCCTTCTCATTGCTATCGGGTTTTTCTTCGGACCGGTCTTCGGCCTCGTTTCTCCGGCGGAATTCGGCATCGTCGGTCCCGTTTTCACCACCATAGCCATCATCATTCTCCTGTTCGAAAACGGTCTGGGCGTCAAACTCACCGCTGTTCGAAGCACGCTCGGCGGAGTGCTGAAATTAACGTCACTTCACTTTCTGCTTTCGATGTCTGCCGTGGCGGGGCTGGCGATTCTGCTGACCGACCTCGATATCCTTCCCGCGTTTATCCTCGGCGCTATTCTCAGTTCTACCGCAGGAACCGTTATCAATTCCTTCGTCGACCAGATAAAAGCCAGGGCAGAAACCGGCACGCTTCTCTCCATGGAGTCTTCGATAAGCGATGTCCTCAGCATCATCATCACCGTTTCTCTCGTTCAAGCCGGCAGCCTCGGCAATCTGAACATACTTTCGCTTTCGGGTGATCTGGCAGCCTCCTTCTTCGTCGCCCTCGTATTCGGATTCATCGGAGCCATCATCTGGTCGGCGCTGCTGAACAGAATCCATGCGGTGAAAAATACCATGTTCACCACCCCGGCGTTCGTGTTCGTGCTCTACGGCCTGGTTGAGATGATAGGGTTCAGCGGACCGATTGCCGCATTTGCTTTCGGCATCACCATCGGTAATATCGAATCGATTCGCGTCCCGCTGTTCAAAGGTTCATCTCCTGAAAAATATGCAGGATTTACCGAGAGCGAAAGGATGTTTTTCAGCGAAGTCGCTTTCATCCTGAAAACGTTCTTCTTCATTTACATGGGCATTTCGCTCGAACTGATAAGCGACCGGCTGATGATTGTCGGGGTGATTCTCTGCGTCCTGATATTCGCCATCCGGTTATTGACGGTGAAAGCTTCGGTCAGCAAGTCCTTCCCGAAACTCGATATCTCGATTGTTGCCGTCATGGCGCCGAAAGGGTTAACCGCCCTGGTACTGGCGTCGCTGCCTCTTCAGCAGGGGATTGCCGGGGGGCAGACAATTGTGAATATCGTTTACGGAGTGGTCCTGGTCAGTATCGTGCTGACGTCAGTGCTCGTCATCCTCGTTGAAAAAACGAAACTGGTCGATTTCTACGGATGGATACTGTCGTCCCGATTCCCGAGGCTGCAGCCGAAGGTGGTTGACCGCCCCGATGACCTGTACGAAAGCGGTGAAACAGTCGTTCCGGTCGGCAGCACGTTATTCAAAGAGACAATCGATAAGGTTATCCCGCCGCTGAAAAAACTCAGGAAACGAAAAAAATAAGTCCCGCCGGTCTGTTTCCGCGCTCAAGGGGGTTATTCGGAATTGGTTTCACAGGTTTCCTGAGCAATATCGAGCACCTTCTGAACCGCTGCCGGAAGGCTTTTTTCGTAATCGGCTTCACTGAACCTCAGAATCAGGGCATCCAGGGCTTTTTTCTGGGTGCCGTTGATGATTTCATACAGAACCGAATACCCCTGCCGGGTACGATTCACTATCAGGCAGGCCGGTTTACCGGTGAAGGAAGACCACTCTTCAAGCTGTTTTTCACCTTTTTCAATCAACTTGAACGGTACTTTTACAATGGCCAGGTCGCCGTCGCTATCGAGGACAAGGTATTTTCGCCCTTTTTTCGATGAGTGGACACTGCGCAAAACGAGCAGCGGAAACCGGTGTTCCGGTTTATATTCCGGCATGGCAAATTCGATATCGTTCTCAAGGTAGTACGGAAACACGTCAGGTATCGCCAGTTCGTCCTGTTCCGGTTTTGCTTCCCGGCTTTCAGCCGCCATGGTTTTCCGGTGGGCGTACTCACCGGTTTGAATGATGGTTTTCAGGTGCTTGTGGAGGACATCCGGAATGATGCCGCTCCTTAAGGCGTGTTCGAGCGAATGGGACAGTGCCCATGATTCATCCTGGTTGATGTTGACGATGAGCGGCGCAAAATTACCCGGGCCGATTTCGATGCCGAGGGTTGCAAAAAACTGGTCCTCGGCTTCCCGTTCTTCCACTTCGTCGACAACCTGCTTGTAGACGTACTTTTCCATGAGCGTCGTATAGACTTTGCCGTTGACGTCACAGTACATCATCCTTATTTTGTTTTTGGGAAGTGTTTCTTCCGGCAGGTTGACCGGCATCAACAGGATAACGTCCGCGGGTTTGTTTCTTGAAAAAAGATTCATACCTTATATCCTCTGGCAGATGGTTACCTCATAATGTGCTATGTATGATAGTTCAACCGGGCGGCTATTACAAGACCGTGCTCTTACAACCTTTCGAGCGCCAGCCGTAAATCATCCGGCAGGGGCGCGGTGAATTCGGTATAGGCGCCGGTCGAGGGCAGTTTGAAGCCGAGCACGGCAGCGTGGACGAACTGCCTTGCCAGTCCGGGCACAGGCACGCCGTACACTTTATCTCCCGCGACAGGGTAGCCGATTGCCCGGAAGTGCACGCGTATCTGGTGCGTCCGGCCTGACACCGGACGGACTTCGAGGAGGGAGAAACCGTTCCGGTATTCGAGCACGGTATACTCGGTGACCGCGTCTCTGCCCCGGCTTTCGGGGACGACCGACATCTGCTGGCGGTGGCGCGGGTCGCGGCCGACAGGAGCTTCGATAACTCCTTCCGCCGGACTGAGTTCCCCTTTTACCAGTACCCGGTACTTTTTGGTGACGGTGCGGTCCCTGAACTGGTCCATGATGTACTGCTGGGCAGTGATGTTCTTCGCTACTACCATTACCCCGGAGGTATCTTTGTCGAGCCGGTGGACGATTCCCGGCCGGTCTTCTCCTTCGGTTTCCGGGAAGGCCGAGAGGTGCGAGAGCAGGGCGTTGACGAGGGTGTGAGACGAATGCCCCGGCGCCGGATGGACGGCCAGCCCGGCAGGCTTATCGACGATGAGTATATCATCATCTTCATAAAGGATGGTCAGCGGGATGTCTTCAGCTTCGAGCGTCGAAGGTTCGGGCGGCGGCACTTCGAGCGTTATGCGGTCGCCGGCCTCCAGCTTGTAGCCGGATTTTTCGATTTTTCCGTTGACACTGACGTATCCTTCCCCGATGAGTTTCTGTACCTGGGTTCGGGAGAGACCTTCCTGATGCTCGCTGATATACTTATCGAGCCGGGCTCCCGGAACATCGATTGTCAACTCCACTCTGGTGATTCCGTCGTTCGTCATATCCATACTTCTCTCATTATACAGTAAAATCCTGTACGAAGAAGGTGCCCGCCCTGAACAGGGCGTATTGTTACATTGACAACACTTTATTAAAATAGATAGAATTAACCGCCTGTATAGATAATTTCATTTTACGAAAATGGTCGATCGATAACGGACATTCAGCGTAATGAAGAGAGGGAAACATGGCAGATATTCCGAACAAAATTGAGACCTGGCAGATGACAGCCCCCGGTACATTGACACAGACGAGTATCGATATGCCTGAGATTCAGGCGGGAGAGGTGCTGGTAAAGATAGCCGGCTGCGGCGTGTGCCATACCGACCTGGGATATTTCTATGACGGGGTGCCGACGGTGAATCAGCCGCCGCTGACGCTGGGACACGAAATCAGCGGCACGGTTATTGCCGGCGAGAAGACAATGGTTGGCAAGGACGTCATCATACCGGCGGTCATGCCCTGTAACAACTGCCCGATATGTGCTTCCGGCAGGGGCAACCGGTGCCTCGCTCAGAAAATGCCCGGCAACAGCTACGGCATTTACGGCGGGTTCTCCAGCCACATCGTCGTACCGGCGCAGGACCTGTGTGTCATCGATGACCGGAAAGGCCTGGCGCTCGAGCAGTTTGCCGTCATCGCGGATGCGGTAACATCGCCGTACCAGGCGGCAGCGAGAGCCGATGTGAAACCCGGCGACTATACAATCGTTCTCGGCGGGACCGGCGGACTCGGCGTGTACGCAACCCAGATACTGGCAGCGATGGGAGCGAAGGAAGTAATCGTGATTGCCCGCAACCAGGAGAAGCTGGACAGGGCGATGCAGTACGGCGCAACGTACACCATCAGTACGGCGGATAAGGATGCCCGCGGCGTGAGGGATGCGTTCCGGGCCTACAGCAAAGAGAAGAAACTGCCGAACTGGGGATGGAAGATATTCGAATGGACCGGCTCGGCCGGCGGCCAGGAAATCGGCCTCGAACTCCTCTCATACGTCGGGAAAATGGTGGTGGCCGGTTACGGCATGCAGAAAAACACGTACCAGTTATCGAGGCTGATGGCGTTCGATGCCGAAATAATCGGCACCTGGGGCTGTCTGCCGAAATACTATCCGGTTGTTCTCAAAATGGTACAGGACAACAAGGTAAAAATCAGTCCGTTCATCGAGACGCGGCCGATGAGTCAGATACAGAAAGCCTTCGAAGATGCTCACAAAGGCGGGCTGGACAAGCGCATTGTCCTGACGCCTGATTTTTAAAACTCGCCAAAAATAATCGTTGGAGGTACCAGATGTCATTGGATTGGATACCCAGGGATAACAATTTGAAGAGTCACCAGTTATTCGGAGATGAGTTCTTCGGCACCGAAGCCCCCTGCACCATGTACGAGAAGAAGCCCCTCGTCAACCCGCAGACCGGTCAAAAGGTCGACGGCCTTTTCACCGCATGGATTACCCTCAACAACCCTGCCCAGTACGGTTCCTACACCACCGAAATGGTGAAAGGCGTTCAGGCAGGCATGCACAAGGCTTCCATGGACAGGAGTATCGTCGCCATCATCTTCACCGGCATGGGCGACAGGGCATTCTGCACCGGCGGCAATACCAAAGAGTATGCCGAATATTACACGAAGAGACCCAAGGAATATGCCGATTACATCGACCTGTTCAACGGCATGGTCGACAGCATTCTCACCGCCCGCGTTCCGGTTATCTGCCGGGCGAACGGCATGAGAATCGCCGGCGGCCAGGAAATCGGCCAGGCGTGCGACCTTACGGTGGCTGCCGATACCGCGACCTTCGGACAGGCGGGGACGGCTCACGGCTCGACGCCGACCGGCGGCTCGACCGATTTTCTCCCCTGGCAGCTTCCGACGACCGAACTGGCCATGTGGAACTGTTTCTCGAACGAGCAGTGGAGCGCCTACAAGATGGAGAGGCTCGGGTTCATCACCAAGGCGGTACCCATCAAGAAGGATGCTGCCGGTAACTGGGTAAGAGACCCGCGCGTCATTACCGACGCATACGTCGATAACGGCGAGATTGTCTACGGCGAGATGAAGAAAGGCACTGACCTGAGAGCCGGGCTCGATCTGCTGAAGACACTTCAGACCGACTGGTCGAAACTCGACGGGTTTATCGACAATATGGTCTGGACGATTGCCAATCTGATGCCGCTCTGCCTCCAGATGACGGTCGAGCAGATACGCACCAAGAAGAAATTCTTCTGGGACCAGGCAAAGGTCGGGTCCATGTACTGGCTGGCAGCCAACATGAACACCGAAGCCTGGCTCGGCTTCAATGCCTTCAATACGTCCGGATTGACCGGTACCCGGAATATCGATTACATCAAGTACCGGCAGCTTGTTGCCCAGGGCGTCGAATACAGTGACGACCTGATGGAACAGGTTCTCGCAAAACCGAAAGAGCAGTAATACGGAGAAACCCGAAAGCCCGGTTAAAACGCCGGGCTTTCGTATGCGAGACGGAAAAACGACGTTTTCTGCAGAGGATACGATATGGCGTACAACAATATCATTCTTGAGACGAAGAACGGGATAACCAGACTGACCATCGACCGGCCGCCGGTCAACGTCATGGACAAGGCGACGCTGGGAGAGATGTGTGATGCCTTCGGGAAACTGGCGAAGGATGACACGAGGGTGCTGCTGATTCGCGGCGCCGGTGAAAAAGCCTTCTGCGCCGGGGTGGAGGTCGGCGACCACGTCGGCGACACAATGCCGGTGATGATGAAGGAATTCGGGAAGATGTTCCGGCTGCTGAGAGGGCTCGGCAAGCCGAGCATCGCGGTGGTGAACGGCATTGCCCTCGGCGGCGGCTGTGAACTGGTTTTAGGCTGCGACCTGGCGATTGCCAGCGACAAGGCGAAACTCGGCCAGCCGGAAATTATCCTCGGCGGGCTGGCGCCGGTGGCGGCGCCGCTGCTGCCGCGCATACTCGGAGAGAAGAAAGCCTTCGAGATGCTGCTGCTCGGCGGGACCATGACGGCGGCGGATGCCGAACGGTTCGGCCTCGTGAACAAAGTGGTGCCGATTGACGAGCTCGATGCGGCGGCGGAAGCGCTGGCCGGGCAGTTCCTGAAGATAAGCCCCCTCAGCGTGAAGCTCGTCAGAGAAGCCTTCTACGCGTGTGCCGAGATACCTGACTTTAACAAAGCGCTCGATAAAGCTGTCGAACTCGGCATCGGAAGCTGGAGCACCGAAGACGGGCAGGAAGGGCTGAAAGCCTACCTCGAAAAGCGCAG